>DATNBT010000358.1:0-26136 GCA_035571855.1 Vicinamibacterales bacterium | reverse complement strand
GGAATCCGCGGCGGCTTCAGGTTGACGTCCACGCCGAACCGGCGCTTCAGCTTCGCCACCGTCACTTCGATGTGCAGCTGTCCCTGCCCGGAAAGCAGCAGCTCTTTGGTCTGCGGATCGCGGCTGTACTTGATCGACGGGTCTTCTTCCTCGAGACGATGCATCGACCCGCTGATCTTGTCCTCATCGCCGCGCGACTTCGGTTCGATCGCGTACGACAGCACGGGCTCGGGATAGGTGACCGCCGGGAACGTCACCGGGTCGGACTTGTCGCCGAGCGTGTCGTTGGTCAGCGTGTCCTTGAGCTTCGCCACGGCGCCGAGGTCGCCGGCCTTGACCTCCGGCACCGGCGTCTGCGTCTTGCCCTGCAGCAGGACGACGTGGCCGAGCCGCTCCTGCGAGTCGCGCGTCTTGTTGAGCAGCGTCGAGTCGGCCTTCACGCTGCCCGCCATGACGCGGAACATCGTGATTCGTCCGGCAAACGGATCGGCGATCGTCTTCCACACGAACGCCTGTGGCGGCGCCTTCTCGATATCGCTGCCAGGGGCCGCAGGCGGCGGTACGTAGCTCAGCACCGCGTCGAGCAACTGCGGGACGCCGACGTTGAGCAGCGCCGAGGTGCAGACCAGCGGAAACACCTTCCCCGACGCCGTCGCGGTCTTCAGGCCCGTGACGAGCTCCTCGTCCGACAGCGTGCCGGTTTCGAAGAACCGCTCCATGAGCTTTTCGTCCGATTCGGCGACCATCTCGATCAGCGCCTCGCGCGCCGTATCGACTGCGGCGGCCATCGACGGCGGCACGGCGTCTTCCTTGAACCTGCCGCTCTCGTTCGTCTCGAAGATGTAGGCCTTCTTCGTCACGAGATCCACGACGCCTTTGAACGATTTCTCTTCGCCGATGGGCAGTTGAATCGGCACGACGGCTCGGCTGCACGCGTCGCGCAGCGTCTGCAGCGGGCGTTCGAGATTCGCGCGCTCGCGATCGAGACGGTTGAGCACGACGAGCCGGGGCATGCTGCGTTCCTCGGCCGCGGCCCACACCTTCTCGGTCTGCACCATCACGCCGGCGACGGCGTCGACGACGACCACGGCGGCGTCGGCGACCTGCAGCGCCGCGCGCGCGTCGCTCAGGAAGTTGCCGATGCCCGGCGTGTCGATGATGTTGATCTTCTGTCTGTTCCACTCCGCATACGCGAGGCTCGCGCCAAGCGTGTGCTTGCGGGCGATCTCTTCTTCGTCGTAATCGGTGATTGTGGTGCCTTCGTCGACCTTGCCGAAGCGGTTGACCATGCCGCTGACGGAAAGCATGGCCGAGGCGAGCTGCGTCTTACCTGAGCTGGTGTGACCGACGAGGGCGATATTACGAATTGCGGTGGCGTCGTAGACCTTCATAACCCGGGCCCCCTAATCCCCGCGGAAAGGGGCATCATATCGCCGTCGCTATTCGTAGCGAAGGGCTTCGATCGGGTCGAGGCGCGAGGCCTTGAAGGCCGGGTACATCCCGAAAAAGATGCCGACGGACGCCGAAAATCCGAGGCCGATGGCAAACGACCACCAGGGCAGCGAGACAGGGAAGCCCGAGACCAGATGCACGATGCCGCCGAGTGCGCTGCCCAGGGCAATGCCCAGAATGCCGCCGAGCGACGTCAGAAACGCCGCTTCCATAAGGAATTGGAAGAGGATCTCGGCCCGCCGCGCTCCCAGCGCCTTGCGGACGCCGATTTCCCGCGTCCGCTCCGTCACGCTGATCGACATGATGGCCATGACCCCGATGCCGCCGACCATCAGCGCAATGGATGAGATGACGACGAGCGCGAACAGGATGGCCTGGCTGATCCGCTCGTAGAGCTTCAGGATCGAATCCTGCGTGAAGAGATCGAAGTCGTCGGGCTGATCGAGCTTCAGCCCGTGCCGCGCGCGCATGATGTTCTGCACCTCGCGCATCGCATCGTCCGCGGTGTAGCCGTCTTTCGGCACGACCGAGATCTGGATGTTCGACAGCGAGCCGAGGTTGCCGATCCGCACCACCTTCATGCCGTACACGCGCTGATACGTCGTGTGCGGAATGACGACGAAGTCGTCGGCGTTGGAGTTGAAGCCGCCGGGCGTCGGACGCTTGTCGAACGCGCCGACGACTTCGTACCGGTTGGCCCCGATGCGCACCGTCTTGCCGATGGGATCGATGCCCGTCTCCTCGAACAGCCGCTGATACGGACCGTACGCGAGCACGACGACGTTCTTCCGGAACTGCAGCTCGGTGCCGTTGAAGAAGCGGCCGGTCTTGAAGGGGATGCGCGTGCCTTCGGCGAAGAACTCGGACGTGCCGAGCACCAGCACCGGCCGCGTCTTCAGGTTCTTGTAGAAGACGCGCTCCTGCTGCCGCGGTCCGACGCCCGCGCCGAGCTCGAGGTCGACGTAATCGAGCGTCGTCGCCTGCTGCGAGATCGCGCGCGCGTCGGACACGGTGAGGTTCGGCCGCTTCAGCAGCTCGCGGGCGTCCGCGCCGTTGGCGAAGTCGGTGATGCCGAAGCGCTGGATGAAGATCGTGTTGGGGCCGATCGTCGCGAACAGATCGCGCATCGACTTGTCGAAGCCGCGGATGAGCGCCGTCATGCCGACGATGGCCGTGATGCCGATCACGATGCCGAGGACGGTCAGCCCCGAGCGCATCTTGTTCGTGCGCACGGTGTCGAACGCCATGACGACGACCTCTTTGAAGAGATCGAATCGCGCCGTCATTCGCGTCTGAGCGCCTCGATGGGATCCAGCCGCGCGGCGCGCGACGCGGGGTAGAGGCCGAAGAACAGGCCGACGAGCGCGGTGATGCCGATGCCGAGCGCGATGGACCAGACCTCGACCGCCGCGGGAATCGGCGTCGTCTTCGAGATGACCAGCGCGATCGTCGTGCCGAGCATGGTGCCGACGACCCCGCCGAACACCGAGAGGACGACCGACTCGGTCAGCATCTGCGACATGATGTCGCGGCGCTTGGCGCCGAGCGCCTTCCGCAGGCCGATTTCACGCGTCCGCTCGGTGACGACCATCAGCATGATGTTCATGATGACGATGCCGCCCACGACGAGCGACAGGCCGACGACGCCGATGAGAATCGTGAAGATGCCGCTCGTCGCCGAGTTGTAGATGCCGATGATCGTGTCCGACGTGAACATGCCGAAGTTGTCGGGCTGTTTCGGCTTGAGGCGCCGGACGCCGCGCAGCGCGACCATCGCTTCGTCCTGCGCCGCCTGGAGCCTCGTGACGTCCCGCGCCTTGACGTTCAGCTCGATCGATCGGCGGGAGCCGAAGAGCTGGTTGAACTGCCCGAGCGGGATCAGCGCGAACGAGTCCTGCGACTGGCCGAGGACCGTGCCCTTCTTCGCGCTGACGCCGACGACGCGGAAGTGGATGCCTTCGATCTGGATGATCTTGTCGATCGGGTCGACGTTGTCGCCGAACAGGCGATCGGCGGTCTGCCAGCCGAGGACGGCGACCGCGCGGTTGCTGTCGACTTCGGCGGGGCTCATCAGCCGCCCGCGCTCGGCGTCGTAGCCCGAGAAGTTCACGTAGCCGGAGGTCAGGCCCGTGATTTGCGTGTTGTCGATGGACTTGTCGCGGTACGTGATGCGCGCGTTCGCGCCGTTGTCGGCCATCACGGCGGCGATGTTGTCTCCGCCGTAGCGCTGGATCGCGCGCATGTCGGCGAGGGTGACCATCGGGTTGTTGCGCACGCGGTCGAAGTCCTCGTCGGTCCGCGTGACGGGGTAGCGCTGGACGACGAAGGAATCGGTGCCGGCCTCGCCCTCGATGGCCTGCTTGACCGACGCGTTGAGGCCCTGAATCAGCGACACCACGGCGATGATCGACGTCACCGCCACGATGTTGCCGAGGACGGTCATGAACGACCGGAGCTTGCTTCCCCAGATCGCGGCGAGCGCGATTTTTGCGCTCTCGAAGACCTGGTTCATTTGCCGTTCTGTTTATTGTCGATCTTCACCGCGTCGCCGTCGGCGATGTTGCGGACCGAGTTGTACGGCCCGGTGACGACCTGATCGCCGGGCTTGAGGCCCGAGACGATCTCGAAGAACTTGTCGCCGGCGATGCCCATCTTCACGGGCACGAACTCGACCGTCTTGGCCTTGTCGCCGCGGACGACGAACACGCCCTCGGTTTCCTTGCGCGTCTGTCCGGGCTTCAGTTCTTCGGCGGAGACGACGGTCTCGCCGCTGTTGCCGTTGCCGTTGTTGCCGCGGCGGCGCTTCTTCTGATCCTTGGTCTCGCGGACGATCTGCCCGTTCGCGTCGTAGGTGAGCTCGCGCACCGCCACCGACGGAATCGGCACGGACGGGACGGCCTTCCGCGTCGCCGTCGTGATGTCCGCCGTGCACGTGAAGCCGGGGCGCACGTCCGGCACCTTGTCGTCGAGGACGACGACCACTTTGAAGTTCGTCGCCTGCGAGCTGCTCGTGGTGCCGGCGGCCGCCTGAATCGGGCTGTTGCCGATCTCGGTGACATGGCCCCTGAAGGTCTTGTCGGGGATGGCGTCAATCGAGATCTTCGCCTGCTGTCCGAGCTTGACGTTGGGGATGTTCGTCTCGTCGACTTCGACTTCCGCCTGGATGTCGGACATGTCGGCGAGCGTCATCAGGACGGTGCCGGCGTTGTTCATCGTGCCGACGACGACCATTTCGCCTTCTTCGATCGTGCGCTTGGTGACGATGCCGTCGATCGGCGAGGTGATCTTCACGCGGCTCAAGTCGTACTGCGCGCTGTCGAGGGACGCCTTCTCCTGCGCGATGCGGCTCTGCTGCGACACGGCGGACTTCTCGCGTTCGATGAGCGCCGACTCGGCGACCTTGACGTCGTTCTCGGCCTTGTCGAGCTGGTCGCGCGGCGTGAGCTGCTGCTTCCAGAGGTCGCGCTGGCGGGCGAGCGTCTGCTTCAGCAGCTCGAGCTGCGCGCGCGCCGTCTCGGTCGACTGCTGCATCTGCGCGAGCGACGCCTCCTGCGCGCGCAGCGACGCGACGCCCTGATCCACGCGCGTCTGCAGCGTCTTGGGATCGATCTGCAGCAGGAACTGTCCCTGCTTGACCCGGTCGCCTTCGTTCACCATCAGGTTGACGACGCGGCCGACGGTGTCGGAGCTGATGTTGACCGACCGCTTCGGCTGGATCTTGCCGGAGGCCGAGACGATCGCCTCGAGATCGCGCGTGCGGATCGTTTCCGTCGTGACGGCGACGCCGGTGTCGCGCCGGTAGTACAGGTTGACGCCGACGACCGCGGCGGCGACGAGCACGACGGCGACGGTGATGAGGACGTTTTTCCGGGACATCAATACTCCGTTTTCGAGCTACGACGAGAGGGCGGTGCGCACGCCGGCGACCGCCGCGAGAATGACGAAGAACACGATGAACAGCGAGACGGCGATGGGCGTGGTCCGCCGCTTGTACAGGACGCCGAGGCCGATCGCGACCGAGACGATCGACCAGACCTGAAACAGATCGATCGTGCTCAGCAGGCGGCCGAGAAACGTGCCCTCGTCGACAAACGGCATGATCGCGCCGAGCGTCGTCGGGCTCGAGAGCGACTCGCGTAGGTAGTCGAGGGGCAGCGCAAACAGGTTCTGCAGGACCGCGATGACCGTGGAGTGGGCGAGGATGGCGTAGACCTGCTTATACGTCGCGTCGCCGCCGAGCAGCGCGTTGAAGACGCCGAGCAGAATGCCGGCCACGATCGCCAGCATGATCGGGATGACGATGACCTGTCCGATGGGCGTGGTGTAGCGGGCGCGCTCGATGCCGGCTTCCATGCGGTCGTACGCGGCGTCATTGAGTTTGATGCCGAACGACTCGATCATCTGCGTCTGCTGATCGAAGGCCGCTTTCCTGCCGACCTCGGTCGACAGGAACACGAAGTAGCCCCCGGCAATCAGGACGCACGAGACGGCGAGCACGCCGAGCCACTTCGGGTGGGCCGCGACCGCCGCGTAGGTGGCACGCGGCGCGAAGAACACGCCGAAGATGCGGGAAATAAGACCCTTGGGCGCGGCTTCCGCTGGAGCTGTCGCAGGCGCTGTATCTGTCATTTGGTCGCCCTTATAGACGCGCAGGTTCCCGGATGTGTTCCCCGATTGCAGCACCTTTGATTATGCCTCACTCGTTCCTTGAACAGGCGCTAAGTCGGTGTTACCATTCCGGTTCCCTTTCGACAGCCAGAGGAGCGTGACGTGGTCGGATTCGTGCCAAAGGAGATGTTCTTCACGAAAGGCGTCGGGAAGCATCGCGAAAAACTGACGTCGTTCGAATTGGCGTTGCGCTCTGCCGGTATCGCCGCCTGCAATCTCGTCCGCGTGTCGAGCATCTTTCCGCCGGGCTGCCGCATCCTGTCGCGCGCCCAGGGCGCCAAGCGTCTCGAGCCCGGGCAGGTGACGTTTGTCGTCATGTCGGAAGCGGCCACGCGCGAACCGCATCGTCTCATTGCCGCTACGGTAGGTGTCGCCATCCCGCGCAACCGCGATCTCTACGGCTATCTCTCCGAACACCACAGCTTCGGCGAGAGCGAGGACATCGCCGGCGATTACGCCGAGGAGCTCGCCGCCGAGATGCTGGCGACGACGCTGGGCCTCGAGTTCGATCCGGACAAGAGCTGGGACGAGAAGAAAGAGGTCTACCAGCTGTCGAACCAGATCGTCCGTACGCAGAACGTCACGCAGACGGCCGTCGGCGACAAGAAGGGCCTGTGGACGACTGTCGTCGCCGCCGCCGTGCTCGTCGGCTGATCTCCACCGTCGTCGCGTTCGCGACGATCGTTTTTCCCCGGCTCACCTTTGCACAACGTTTCGACGAGGCGGGTGTCCGTGCGCAGGGTATGGCCGGGGCGTTTGTCGCCGTCGCCGATGACGCGTCGGCCACCTGGTGGAACCCCGCCGGACTGGCGACAGGGCTGAGCGTCGCCGACTTCTCGATTGCCGGCGGCGATCAGGGAAATCGGCAAGTCGCCTTTGCATTTCCGTCCCTCGGTCTGAGCTATTACCGCTACAGAATCAACGATATAAGCCGAAAAGATAACGGGGCAGTCAGCCAGTTTGGGGCGACGTTCGGCCAGTCGATCGCCCCGTGGCTCGTGGTCGCCACGACGGTGAAGCTCATGAATGCGCAGAGCGACACGCAGGCCGACCTCGACGTCGGCGCCATGGCGTCGTTCGGCGTGATGCGATTTGGGGTGACGGTGCGCGACCTGAGGAACCCGACGTTCGGTGCGGGTCTCGATGCGCTGGAGGTGAGCCGGCGGGCGCGGGCCGGCGCAGCGGTGACTGTCCCCGGACGCGGCGCGCTCGATCAGTTCGTCTTCGACGTGGACGGCGATCTGAACAAGGCGATCGTCGCCGGGCGCGAAGAGCAGGACGTCACGGGCGGCGTCGAGAGCTGGTGGCTGGGGCGCCGGCTGGGGATTCGTGGCGGCGGCGGAACGGGCACCACGGGGGGTGGCGGGTCGTTCGGAGCATTCGGACTGACTGTAACGCCGTACCCTCACTTAAATATTGATGGCGCTGTCACGAGGGGGGCCGATTCTGCGCGTGATCGGTGGAGTTTGGGGCTGAGGCTTACGTTCTGATTCGTTGACGGTTTTTGTCAATACTGGATAATTAAACACCCCTAATGGCAGTCCGAATTGGCGAGCTCCTGCTGAAGGAGAAGAAGATCACGCCTGAGCAGTTGCAGCAGGCGCTGGCCGCCCAGAAATCGAACGGCGGGAAGCTCGGCTACAACCTCGTCAAAATGGGGTTCGTCAAGGACGAGGAGATCACCGCGCTCCTCTCCAAACAGTACGGCGTCCCCTCGATCGATCTCGCGAAGTTCGCCATCGACCCGGCCGTCATCAAGCTCGTCCCGCCGGAGACCGCGCAGAAATACCAGATCATCCCGTTGAGCCGTTCGGGCGCGTCGCTGACGATCGCGATGACGGACCCCACGAACGTGTTCGCGATGGACGACATCAAGTTCATGACCGGCTACAACGTCGAGCCGGTCGTGGCGTCCGAGACGGCGATCATCGAAGCCGTCCAGAAGTACTACCCGTCGAAGGCGGGCGCCAAGGGCGCCGCGCCGGGCAAGCCGGGCGCGCCGCCGACGGTCGGCGGCGGCAACATGAGCGCCCTCGAGATGGCCAGCAAGGGCCTCGAGGAACTGCAGTCGCTCGAGGCGGGCGAAGACGTCGAAGTTCTCGAAGACCTGCAGGAGATCAGCCCCGAGGCGCTGGCCAAGGAAGGCGAGGCCGCGCCGGTCGTGCGCCTCGTGAACGTCGTGCTGATGTCCGCGATTCAGAAGGGCGCGAGCGACATTCACATCGAGCCCTACGAAAAGGAACTCCGCATCCGCTACCGCATCGACGGCATTCTCTACAACATCATGAATCCGCCGATGAAGTTCCGCGACGCGATCTCCTCGCGCGTGAAGATCATGTCGAAGCTCGACATCGCGGAAAAGCGGCTGCCGCAGGACGGACGCATCAAGATCCGGTTCAGCGACAACGGCCAGCAGAAGGAAATCGACTTCCGCGTCTCGATTCTGCCGACGCTCTTCGGCGAGAAGATCGTCATGCGTCTCCTCGACAAGGACAAGCTGATGCTCGACATGACGCGGCTTGGCTTCGAGGAGGAGTCGCTGGCGAAATTCGAGGCCGCGATTCTGCGTCCGTGGGGCATGGTGCTCGTGACGGGGCCGACGGGCAGCGGCAAGACCAACACGCTGTATTCGTCGATCTCCAAGGTGAACACGCCGGAAACGAACATCATGACGGCGGAAGACCCGGTCGAATTCAACCTGGTCGGCGTCAACCAGGTGCAGATTCGCGAGAACATCGGCCTGAACTTCGCCGCGGCGCTGCGCTCCTTCCTCCGGCAGGACCCCAACATCATCCTCGTCGGCGAAATTCGAGACTTCGAAACGGCGGAAATCGCGGTCAAGGCGGCGCTCACCGGCCACCTGGTGCTCTCGACGCTCCACACCAACGACGCGCCGAGCACGGTCAACCGTCTCATGAACATGGGCATCGAGCCGTTCCTGGTCGCCAGTTCGGTGCACCTGATTTGCGCCCAGCGCCTCGTCCGGCGCGTGTGCACCAACTGCGCCGAAGCCAACCCCACGTCGCCGCCGGCGCTGATTCAGGCCGGATTTACGCCCGAAGAAGCCGAAACTGTAACTCCCATGAAGGGGGTCGGTTGCGAGCGCTGCAACAATACGGGACATAAAGGGCGCGTGGGCCTGTATGAAGTGCTCGAAGTGACCGAAGAACTGAGAGAGCTCATTCTCGTTGGCGCCTCCGGTCTCGAACTGCGCCGGAAGGCCATCGACGAAGGAATGATCACGCTCCGGCGCAGCGGCCTGCGGAAGGTCATGGCCGGACTCACGTCCATTGAAGAAGTCGTGCGGGAGACGGTGAAGTAGATGGCGACACTGCCTGAACTGCTGAAGACGCTCGTCGAGAACGAAGGCTCCGACCTTCACATCGCGACGAACACGCCGCCCCAGATCCGCGTGCACGGCCATCTGCGGCGTCTCGAGATGCCGGATCTCCAGCCCGCGGACACCAAGCAGCTGGTCTACAGCGTGCTCACCGACTCGCAGAAGAAGCGCTTCGAAGAGAGCAACGAGCTCGACTTCTCGTTCGGCATCCGCGGCCTCGCGCGCTTCCGCTGCAACGTGTTCAGCCAGCGCGGCGCGGTCGGCGCCGTCTACCGCGTGATTCCCGAGAAGATCCGCTCGCTCCAGGAGCTGCACCTGCCGGCCGTCCTCGGCAATCTCGCCGAGCGCCCGCGCGGCCTCGTGCTCGTCACCGGCCCCACGGGCAGCGGCAAGTCGACGACGCTCGCGGCGATTCTCGACAAGATCAACCTGGAGCGCCACGAGCACATCCTCACGATCGAGGATCCGATCGAGTACATCCACCAGCACAAGAGCTGCCTGGTCAACCAGCGCGAGGTCCACGCCGACACGAACAGCTTCGGGAACGCGCTGCGCGCGGCGCTGCGCGAAGACCCCGACGTCGTGCTCATCGGCGAGATGCGCGACCTCGAGACGGTCGAAGCGGCGCTGAAGATCGCGGAGACGGGCCACCTGACGTTCGGCACGCTCCACACGAACTCGGCGGCGCAGACGATCAACCGCATCATCGACATCTTCCCGGCGAACCAGCAGTCGCAGATCCGCACGCAGCTGTCGCTCGTGCTCGAAGGCATCGTCTGTCAGGCGCTGCTGCCGAAGGCCGACGGCAAGGGCCGCGTGTGCTCGCTCGAGATCATGATCCCGACCCCCGCGATCAGGAACCTGATTCGCGACGACAAGATCCACCAGATCTACGGCGCGATGCAGACCGGCCAGGAAAAGCTCGGCATGCAGACGGCGAATCAGTCGCTCGCGAGCCTCTACCAGCGCCGGATGGTCACGCTCGAAGCGGCGATGAACTCCTCGTCGAACAAAGACGAACTGCAGGAAATGATCAATCGCGGCGTCGGCGTGGTTGCCGGCGCCGGTTTGGGACAGAGGCCAGGCGCGCCGGTGGCGCGGCCGCCGGTGCCGCCAGGGAGAACGTAAAACACAGCCATGGCCACATTTGCCTACACCGGACGGACACGCGCCGGCGAGACGGTCACCGGCGAGCAGGTCGCCGATTCGATGGATGCCGCCGTCGCCGCGCTCCGGCGCGCGCAGGTCCAGGTCACCAAGATCGCGCCGGCCAGGGAGAAGGCCGCGGCGAAGGCGGAGGCCAAGAAAGCCGGCGGCGGCAAGACCAACAAGTCGGTCGGCGCCAAGAGCCTGGCGATTTTCACGCGGCAGTTCTCGGTCATGATCGACGCCGGCCTGCCGCTCGTGCAGTGCCTCGATATTCTCGGCAATCAGGAAGAAGACAAGAACTTCGCCGAGGTCATCCTGCAGACGCGGTCGGCCGTCGAAGGCGGCGCGGCGCTGGCAGATGCGATGCGAAGGTTTCCGAACACGTTCGACGGGCTCTATACGAATATGATCGCCGCCGGCGAGGCGGGCGGTATTCTCGACACGATTCTCAAGCGTCTCTCGGTCTACATCGAGAAGGCCGTCAAGCTGAAGGGCCAGGTCCAGTCCGCGATGATCTATCCGATCGCGGTCATCGTGATCGCGGGCGTCGTCGTCGGCGTCATTCTGTGGAAGGTCATTCCGACGTTCGCGGCCATGTTCGAGGGCCTCGGCGCCGAGCTGCCGCTGCCGACGCGCATCGTCATCGCGCTCAGCAACAACCTCGTGCGCTTCGGGCCCTTCATCATCGTCGGCATGGGCCTCGCCGGGTATCTCTTCCGGACGTACTACAAGACCGACAACGGACGGCACGTCGTCGACAGCATCACGCTCAAGCTGCCGGTGCTCGGCATGATGCTGCGCAAGATCGCCGTCGCCCGGTTCTGCCGCACGCTGTCGACGCTCATCGCCTCGGGCGTGCCGATTCTCGACGGCCTGGAAATCACGGCCCGCACGTCGGGCAACGCGATCATCGAAGACGCGATCATGACGACGCGGAAGAGCATCGAGCGCGGCGAGACCATCTCGGCGCCGCTGCGCGAGACGGCAATCTTCCCGTCGATGGTCGTCCAGATGATCAGCGTCGGCGAGGCGACGGGCGCGCTCGACGCGATGCTCGCCAAGATCGCGGACTTCTACGAGGAAGAAGTCGACCAGGCGGTGGCCGGCATGCTGACGCTGCTCGAGCCGATCATGATCGCCTTCCTCGGCGTCGTCGTCGGCGGCATCGTCATCGCGATGTACATGCCGATCTTCGACATGATCAGCAAGCTGGCGTAGGCACGATGGCCGAGCCAGCAGCGGCGGCGGGCGGCCCGCTGCCGACGACCGATCTGCGGCGCAAGCTGCGGTGGCTCATCGCCATCCGCGCGGTCATCAGCACGGCGCTGCTCGGCGGCGCCACGTTCGCGCAGATCACCGCGCCGGGATCGTTTCCGGTCGATCCCTTCTTCTTCCTCATCGGCCTCACCTACGCGCTGACGGCGATCTGGGCGGCGACGCTGCGGTACGCCGACCGCTTCCGCTGGCTCGTCGATCTGCAGCTCGCGGGCGACGCGATCGTGGTGTCCGCGTTCATCTATTTCACCGGCGGCATCACCAGCTACTTCTCCTCGCTCTACGTGCTCGTCATCGTCGCCGCGGCGACGGTCCAGTTCCGACGCGGGGGCATGCTCGTCGCGGGGCTCAGCGCCATCCTGTACGGCGGCATCGTGCTCGCGCAGTACCTGACGGCGGAAGGCCTGCTGCACGATCCCTGGCTCGTGACGGAGGTCGTGCTTCCGCAGCGATCGGTGGCGGGGTACACGTACCTGCTGAACACGTTCGGGTTCTTTGCCGTCGCGCTGCTCAGCGGCTCGCTCGCGGAAAGCGTGCGATCGACGGGCGCCCGCCTCGTGCAGGCGTCGAGCCAGATCGCCGACCTGCAGGCGTTGAACCAGCACGTGATCGACAGCCTGCCGAGCGGTCTGGCGACGACGGACAACATGGGCCGCGTGCTGACGTTCAACCGCGCGGCCGAGCTCATCACCGGCCGTCCGGCGGCGGCGGTCATCGGACGTCCGATCGGCGAGGTGCTGCAACTCGTGCCCGAAACGGTCACCGCCTTGACGGCGGATCTGGGCGGCAGCCGCGGCCGGCGCATGGAAGGACACTACCTGCGTGACGGCCAGCCGATGGAAATCGGCCTGAGCGCCGCGAACCTGGAAACGCCCGGCGGGCGCGCCGGGTATCTCTTCACCTTCCAGGACGTCACGGAGTTCAAGAAACTCGAGCGGGACGCGCGCATGCAGCAGCGGCTCGCGGCCGTCGGCGAAATGGCCGCCGGCATCGCGCACGAGATCAGGAACCCCCTGGCCTCGATGTCGGGCTCGATCCAGATTCTGCGGCAGGAACTGCCGCTCAGCGCCGAGCAGGGACAGCTGATGGACATCGTGCTCCGCGAGTCGGAGCGGCTCAATACGACCATCGGATCGTTTCTCGCGTACGCGCGTCCGCAGCGGTTCTCCATCGAGCGCTTCGACGTCCGCCGCGCGCTCAACGACGCCGCGCTGCTGCTCCGCAACTCCGCCGAAGTGCAGGAAGGCCACATCATCGACGTCGACGTGCCGGAGTCCGAGCTCTGGTACGAAGCCGACGAGGGGCAGATCAAACAGATCGTCTGGAATCTCGCGAGCAACGGGCTGCGCGCGATGCCGAAGGGCGGCCGTCTCGTGCTCGAGGGTTCAGTGGATCGATCGGACGGCGTCGTGATCACGGTGCGCGATGAAGGCGTCGGCATTCCCGCCGAGGATCTCGACGGCCTGTTCCAGCCCTTCCACGGCCGGTTCGTGAAGGGCAGCGGGCTCGGCCTGGCGATCGTGCACCGCATCGTCAGCGACTACAACGGGGAGATTCAGGTGAGCTCGCAGCCGGGACACGGCACGACGGTCGCCGTGCACCTGCCGGCACGGGCGGCGGTGACGACATGACGACGCCTACGGCCGCCAAGATGGACGCGCCGGCCGGGCCGCGGGTGCCCCGCATCCTCGTCGTCGACGACGAGCGGTCGATGCGCGAGCTGCTGGCGATCGTCCTCAAGCGCGAAGGCTACGAGGTGCTCGTCGCCGAGAACGGCACGAGCGCCATCGCGACGCTCGAGAAGGAACCCGTCGACATCCTGATCTCGGACATCAAGATGCCGGATCTGTCGGGTGTCGATGTGCTGAGAGCCGCCAAGAAGATCGACCAGGACATCCTCGGCATCATGATGACGGCGTTCGCGTCCACGGAAACCGCCGTCGAAGCGATGCGGCTCGGCGCGTGCGACTACCTGAGCAAGCCGTTCGACGTCGATCTCCTGCGCATGAAGGTGCGCGAGAAGATCGAAAGCCGGCAGCTGCGCCAGGAGAACGTCCTGCTGAAGCGCACGCTCGGCCTGACGCACCAGTTCGCCAACATCATCGGCCGCAGCGAAGCGATCCTCGACGTCTTCAAGATGATCGAGACCGTCGCCAAGACCAACAGCACGATCCTGCTGACCGGAGAATCCGGCACCGGCAAGGGGCTCGTCGCGCAGGCCATTCACTATCAGTCGCTACGGCGCGATCGTCCGCACGTCGCGGTCAACTGCGGCGCGCTGCCGGAGGCGCTGCTCGAGTCGGAGCTGTTCGGGCACATGCGCGGCGCGTTCACCGGCGCGGACACGAACAAGAAGGGCCTCATCGAGGTCGCCGACAAGGGGACGGTCTTCCTCGACGAGATCGGCGAGATGAACGCCGTCATGCAGGTGAAGCTGCTGCGCGTGCTGCAGGAGCGGAAGTTCCGGCGCGTCGGCGGCCTGGAGGAGATGCAGGCCGACATCCGCGTCATCGCGGCGACGAACCAGGATCTGGCGAAGCTGGTCGCCGACGGCCGTTTCCGCGAGGACCTGTTCTACCGCATCAACGTCATCGGCATCCACCTGCCGCCGCTGCGCGAGCGCCGCGAGGACATCCCGCTGCTCGCCGGGCACTTCCTCTCGAAGTACAGCGAACAGATGGGCAAGTCGATCAACGGCATCTCGCACGAGGCGATGGACGTGCTCCAGCGCCACGAATGGCCCGGCAACATCCGTGAGCTCGAAAACACGATCGAACGCGCGGTCGCGCTCGAGGCCACGCCGTCGATTCTTGTCGAGAGCCTGCCGCGAGGCCTGGCGGGCGGCGAGCCGTCGCGCGCCGGCGCGGGCACGCCGTCGATTCCGGCGGCGGACGCGTCGCTGCCGGCCGCCGGGTTCGATCTCGAAGCCCACGTACAGCAGATCGAGCGCGGCTATCTGGCCGAAGCGTTGAAACGCGCGGGCGGAGTGCAGGTCAAGGCGGCCGAACTGCTGGGGATGAGCTTCCGGTCGTTCAGGTATTACGTAAAGAAGTACAACCTGCGCTGAATCGCCCCCGCTGACAACGTTCGGCAGGTTTTGCTGACAAATAACGTCAGCCTGCCACTATCCGGCAGCCTCTTTCGAGCGTATCATCAAGGATAAACCTTCATCGCTTCAGCTACTTAGCCTCGGATATATCGTCTGGCATATCGGTTGCTGAAGAGCTCGGCACGGCAGGCTCGAAGTGAGCGAGGCCGTCGAAAACTTACTTAAGGAGAACGGTAATGCGTATCAAGAAGAACCAGAAAGGCTTCACCCTTATCGAGCTGCTGATCGTCGTCGCGATCATCGGCATCATCGCGGCGATCGCGGTCCCGGGTCTGCTCCGCGCCCGTATGTCGGGCAACGAGGCCTCGGCCATCGGTTCGATGCGCGCGATCAACACGGCGCAGCAGAACTTCTCGCAGCAGTGCAACGGCTACGCGAAGCTCCTGACGACGCTCGGCACGGCGGGCAACTATCTGTCGCCGGACCTCACCGCGCTCGCCACGATCAACAAGAGCGGCTACACGGTGACGATGGCGGCGGCGAAGGCGGGCATGGACGTCATGGGCCAGCCGATGACCTGCGCGACGCCGACGACGAACTACTACGCGCATGCGGAACCGCTCTCGACCTCGACCGGCACGCGCGCGTTCGCGACGAACGAAGCCGGCACGATCTATCAGGACAGCACCGGTGCGGTGGTCGCGGATCCGCCCGCGGTCGCCGGCAACGTCACGGTCATTCAGTAACACTCGTCGGGCAATACAAGCCGGCATGGTCTCGCCACGGACCATGCCGGTTTCTCTTTTGTGCGGCCCTCTGAATCTGTGGTACAACCGGCATCCTCGTGAATTCCAAGGCTCGTACGTTCGCGCTGGTCTGCGCCCTGGCCGGTCTCGCGGCGATGCTCTGGGCGACGTACCTGCATCACCGTCTCCTCTTCGATCCCCGATACGCGAGCTTCTGTGACATCAACGCCACCGTCAGCTGCTCGGATGTGCTGCTCAGCCGCTACAGCAGCGCCTACGGCGTGCCGGTGTCGATCTACGGGGTCATCTGGTTTGCGGCGGCGCTCGTGCTGATCGGCGCCGGCGTCTTCGGCCGTGCCGAACTGCGGGAGAACGTCCCCGGGTACCTGTTCGCGCTCACGACCGCGGGTCTCGCGGTCGTCCTCTATTTCGCCTACATCTCGTTTGCGGTCATGAAGGTGTACTGTCCGCTGTGCCTGACTGCCGACGCCGCGGTCATCGGCCTGTTCATCGTCTCAGGCGCCGCCACGACATTTCCTATGACCACATTGCCCCGACGCTTCGTTCACGATCTCAAGTCGTCCTTCGTCAGTCCGACGGCGATTGCCGTGGTCGTGCTGTTCATTGCCGGCTCGGCGTCGGCCGTGGTGCTGTCCGCGCGCGACAACGCGGCCGCGCTCGACGCGACCTCCGCCGCGATTTCCCAGCAGGCGGCCGCCGATCGGCGCTCCGAGTTCGAGCGCTGGTACACCGCCCAGCCGCGCGTGCCGCTCATCGTGCCGAACGAAGGCGCGAAAGTCCTGATCGTCGATTTCAGCGACTTCCAGTGCCCGTACTGCAGCCAGGCGTGGATTTCGCTCAAGCCGGTCATCGACAAGTTCAACGAGCAGCAGGCGAACACCGTGAAGCTCGTGATGAAGGACTTTCCGCTCGACTCGAAGTGCAACATGGGCGTGCAGGGCGGCGGACCGCATCCGTTCGCATGCGAGGCGGCCGTGGCCGTCCGGCTCACGGCGCCCGCCAGACGTGAAGCCTTCGAGGACTATCTGTTCCACAACCAGCAGGCGTTCAGCTCCGAGAACATCCGGAAGTGGGCGAAGGAACTCGGCGGCGTCAACGACTACGACGCGAGGTACAACAGCACCATCGAAGCCGTGAAGAGCGACATCGCCTTCGGCCACACGCTGCAGGTCAACGCGACGCCGACGATGTTCATCAACGGCGTGAAGGTCGCCGGCGTGCTCGCGCCGCAGTACCTCGAGGCGGCCATCAACTTCGAGCTGAAGCGCGCCGCCGAACAGAAATAGACGTGCTGGCGATCGAGACGATCGACCTCACGAAAGACTACGCGGTCGGCTTCTGGCGCAAGCGGCCGAAACGCTCGCTCGACCATCTGTCCCTGCAGGTCGAAGAAGGCGAGGTCTTCGGTTTCCTCGGCCCCAACGGCGCCGGCAAAACGACGACGCTCAAGCTGCTGCTGCAGCTGATTTTTCCGACCTCCGGCGCCGCCCGCATCCTCGGCCGGCCCCCGGGCGACGTCGCCGCCAAGCGGCGTCTCGGCTATCTTCCGGAGAATCCGTACTTCTACGACTACCTCACCGCCGAAGAGCTCATGACGTACTTCGGCGGCCTGCTCGGCCTGGACGCCGTCGAACGCAGGCGGCGGGTGTCGTCGCTGCTCGACGAGGTCGGCATCGGCGCCGAACGGCGTCTTCAGCTCAGAAAATTCTCGAAAGGGATGCTGCAGCGCGTCGGGATCGCGCAGGCGCTGCTGAACGAGCCGCGGCTCGTGATTCTCGACGAGCCGATGTCGGGGCTCGATCCGCTCGGCCGCCGCGACGTCCGACAGCTCATTCTCCGGCTGCGCGACCGGGGCTGCACCGTCTTCTTCAGCTCGCACGTGCTCAGCGACGCCGAGGCGCTCTGCAGCCGCGTCGCCATCCTCGCGAAAGGACGCCTGGTCGCGAGCGGAAAGCTGAGCGACATCCTCCACTTCGGCATCCGGGGCTGGGAGCTCGTCGTCGCCGACGTCCGCGACGACGTGATCGCGCGGCACGCGGCCCGCTGCACGCGCGCGGCGGCGATCGGCGGCGGGCGGTTCACGCTCGAAGTGCCGATCGAGACGCCGCCCGAGCAGCTGCTCATGGATCTGATACGGGACGGCGGCCGCCTCGTCTCGCTCAACCCGCTCCGCGAGACGCTCGAAGACTACTTCGTCGAGAAGGTCGGAGAGAGAGCCGCGCGATGAGAACGCTCGGCTGGATCGCGATCAACGGCTTCCGCGAGTCGGTGCGCGACAAGGTGATGTACAGCCTCGTCGCGTTCGCCCTGCTGCTGATCGTGATCTCCTACATCCTCGGGCAGCTCACGGCGGGGCAGGACCTGAAGATCATGAAGGATCTCGGCCTGTCCTCGATCGCGGTCTTCGGCCTGTTCATGTCGTTGTTCATCGGCATCGGCCTCGTGTCGAAGGAAGTCGAGCGGCGCAGCGTCTACTCGCTGCTCGCCAAGCCGATCCGCCGGGCCGACATCGTCATCGGCAAGTACCTGGGGCTGGTGCTCACGCTGCTGGTGAACGTCGCCGTGATGACGCTGGCCCTGTATCTCGTGCTGGCGTACGTCGGCTGGGGCGAAAACCAGTATGCGCGCCTGGCCAGAGAGGCGCCCGCGGTGGATCCCGCGATGATGAAGGCCGTCGCGCTCACGCTCGTGCAGCTGATGATCGTGACGGCGACGGCGCTGTTCTTCTCGACGTTCTCGACGCCGATTCTCTCCGCCGCGCTCACGTTCGGCGTCTACGTCGCGGGCTTCTTCAGCGCCGATCTGAAGAACTTCGATCAGGTGGTGCAGTCGCCGGTGGCGGTGGCGCTGGCGCGCGGGCTGTATTACGTCCTGCCGAACCTGGGCGCGTTCGACGTGACGGCGCAGGTCGTGCACGGCATTCCCGTCGGCTGGCGGTACCTGCTGCTGACCTCAGGCTACGGGCTGACGTACATCGTCATCCTGCTCGTGATCAGCGTGACCATTTTCTCGAGGCGCGACTTCAAATGAACGCGAAGCCGTCTCGTGGTCCGGTCCTGATCGCGGTCGTCGCCGTCCTCGTGCTCGGCGGACTGTCGGCGTGGCTCCAGGCCGCACGCGATCGGATGCCGCTCACGACGACGCCCGACGCGACGCTGTATCTGTCGCAACGCGCGACCGGCCGCGTCGTCTTCACGCATCGTGCGCTCGCCGCGGATCTGTACTGGATTCGCGCGATCCAGTACTTCGGCAGCCACACACAGGCGGGGCGCTCGGGGTCGCGGGCCGACTTCGATCTGTTGTATCCGCTTCTCGACATCACCACGACGCTGGATCCGCGGTTCAACATCGCCTATCGCTTCGGCGCGATTTTTCTGTCCGAGCCGTATCCGCACGGACCCGGCCGCGCGGATCTCGCGATCGCGCTGCTGAAGAAAGGTGTGGAGGCCCAGCCCGAGCGGTGGGAATACTGGGAGGATATCGGCTTCGTCTATTACTGGACGCTGCGCGACTACCGCAAGGCCAGCGATGCGTTTCAGCACGGCGCCGACGTCAAGGGCGCGCCGTGGTGGATGCGTTCGCTCGCGGCGACGATGCTGGTGCGCGGCGGCGACCGCAACACCTCCAGGCTGCTGTGGACGCAGCTGTACGAGACGGCGAACAACGAGTACGCGCGCAGCGCGGCGCTCAACAAGCTGATGCAGCTGCAGGCGATCGAAGACATCGAACGCCTGCAGGCCGCCTTCGATCGCGGCCTGCTTCGCGGCCTGCCGTCCGATCCGACCGGCAAGCCGTACGTCGTCAACGGCTCGCGCGTCGAGCTGTCGCCGGACTCGCCGCTCAACCCGCTGCCGATTGAGCCGGGGACGAAGACCAGCCCATGACGCCTGCGCCGTATCCGCGATACGAAGCGACGCTCGTCACGCTGCTCGGGCTGATGATCGGCAGCTTTCTGAACGTCTGCATCTATCGAGTGCCCCGCCAGATGTCGCCGGTGCACCCGCGTTCGGGCTGCACGAACTGCGGCCACATGCTGCCGTGGTACGAAAACATTCCCATCGCCAGCTATCTCGTGCTGCGGGGACGCTGCCACGGCTGCGGGACGCCGATCTCGATGATGTATCCCATCATCGAGGCGCTGACCGGCGCCACATTCCTCGGCGGCTATCTGCTGTTCGGCCCGAGCGCGCTGCTGCTCGCCCGTCTGATTTTCTGCTGCCTGCTGATCGTGCTGTTCGTGATCGATCTCCAGCACCGGATTCTGCCGAACGTCATCACCCTGCCCGGCATCGTCATCGGCCTGCTGCTCAGCCAGGTCGCCGGGCCCGGATGGCTCGACTCGGTCATCGGGATCGTCGCGGGCGGCGGGCTGCTGTGGCTCGTCGCCGAGGTCTACTACCGCGTCCGCAAAGAGGACGGCCTCGGCATGGGCGACATCAAGATGCTGGCGATGATCGGAGCGTTTCTCGGCTGGAAGCTGATGCTGCTGACGCTCGTCCTCGCGTCGTTCTCGGGCACGCTCGTCGGCGTGTACTTCCTCGTCGCGCGGAAGGAGTCGCTGAAGTACGCGCTGCCGTTCGGCACGTTCCTCGCCGTTGGCGCGTTCGTCGCGGCAGCGGCCGGCGACCGTCTCATGGCCTGGTACTTCAGGCTCTACTGATGACACCCCAGGGACAGGCGTTCCTCGGACTCACCGCGATTGTCACCGTGCTCGTCGCGGTCCTGACGTTTGCCCTCCTGAGGTTCGTGACGGCGTCGCGCCAGGCGCGTGGACGCGCGCGCGAGAGCGGCATGGAGACGGCCTTCCTGACCGCGGCGCTCCAGGAGGCGGTCTCGAAGCTGAAGGCGCAGGAACGCGCGATGGCGCTGCGCGCGGAGGCGTCCGAGCGGATCGCCGACGACATCATCGCCAACCTCAGCGCGGGGCTGCTGATGGTGAACGGATCCGGCCTGGTGCAGGTCGTCAACCCGGTGGGCCGCAAGCTGCTCGGTCTCGGCGACACAGGACACGACGGCCAGCCGTATCGCGACGTGCTCGCCCACGTCGCGCCCGTTGCGACGGTCATCGACGAGTGTCTCTCGAGCGGGAGGCCGATCATGCGCCGGGCCATCGAGCTGCCGCCCGGCAAGGCGCAGGCGACGCATCTCGGCCTCACCGCCTCGCCGCTGCGCGGAGAAGGCTCCTCGTCGGCAGGCGTCATCTGCCTGTTCACGGATCTCTCGTCGGTCGTCGCGCTCGAAGAGCAGGTGAGGCTCAAAGACAGCCTGGCGCGCGTCGGCGAGCTGACGGCGGGAATCGCGCACGAGTTCAGGAACGGCCTGGCGACGATTCACGGCTACAGCCGTCTGCTCGATCTGAATGCGCTGCCTCCGGCGTTCCGGCCGTACGTCGAAGGCATTCGCGCGGAGACGGAAGCGATGCGCGAGGTCGTGACGAACTTCCTCAACTTCGCGCGCCCGACGCAGTTGACGCTGTCACCCGTGGACCTTCGCGTCGTCGCGGAACGCGCGGCGGACGATCTGCGCGCCGAGGCGCGCACGCTCGATGGCGACATCAGCGTCTCGGGTGAGTTCGCGACGATCGAGGGCGACGACGTCCTGCTGCGACAGGCGTTGAGCAACCTGCTTCGCAACGCGATTGAGGCATGCGCGGCCGCGCGCGTCGTGCCGAGGATTGCCGTCACCGCGAGCGTCGACGCGGATCCCGCCGGCTGCACGATCGTCGTCGCCGACAACGGACCGGGATTTCCCGAGGATGCACGCGAGCGGGTCTTTCATCCGTTCTTCACGACCAAGCCGCAGGGCACCGGCCTTGGCCTGGCGCTGGTCCAGAAAATCGTCGTCACGCACAACGGCAGAATCGCGGCCGGCGCGGGCCCCGGAGGCCGGGTCACGCTGACGTTCCCGACACGGATCGAGTCCGTTACGTAACGTAACGTATTTGAACGCGGCAGTCTTTTCCCCGCGCAGAGTCCGTGCTGAATCGAAGCCCTAAGCCATAAGCCCTCAGCCCTTTAGGGCACCCCAATCGTTACAGTCGAGCCTTGGCAATGCCTTTGCTCAATCAGGGGGCATGTGTAAGCGCACGACCGCTTTCTGGCGCTCGAATCGAGGCTTCTCGATCGTCGAGCAGATGTTCACGCTGGGTATTCTCGCGACGGTCGCGGCGATCGCGATACCGGCGCTGACGAACACCGTCAACGGCCAGAGGCTGGGCATGGAAGCGCGGAACGTCGAGCGCGAGATGCAGCTCGCCCGGCTCGCCGCCGTGTCGACGAACCGTCCGATTCGCGTCCGCTTCAATTGTCCCAGCGCCGGCTATTACCGCCGGGTCGAGTTGATTGGCTCGGTGAACAACCCGGACACGGGTGACGATTCGGACGGCGCCGGTACGAACCGGTGCATGCTCAGCCACTATCCGTACCCGGCCGCCGACAAAGATCCGCTGACGCGGCCGAACAACGACGGCCCGCTGCAGCAGCTCAATTCGAAGGTCACGTTTATCAGCTTTCAGACGCTCGAGTTCTGGCCGAACGGCACGGTGCACATCCCGAACAACGCTCCGGGGCCGACGCCGTGGCAGCAGATCGGTACGAACCCGGTGAACATCGTCCTGACGTATGGGCAGCTTGGTCAGACCAGGCTTATTTCGGTGAACAGCCTTGGCAAAATGCAAATTCAGTAGTTCGCAGAGCGGCTTCTCGATCATCGAGACGATCTTCGCCACCGGCATCCTGGCGACGTCCGTCGTCGCGCTGGCGCAGATGTTCTCGATCTCGGTGACGAACAACCACAACGCGCGGACGGGAAGCTACGCCGTCGCGCTCGCCGAGCAGAAGATGGAGCAGCTGCGCGGCCTGACGTACGGCTTCGACACGATCGGTCTTCCGCTGACCGACCTGACGACCGACACCACGCAGCCGATCGAAGTGCCGCTCGGCGCGGGCGGCCTGGGCCTGACGCCGTCGCCGAGTGGCACGCTCAACGCCAACACGAACGGTTACGTCGACTACATCGATCAGTTCGGCAACGTCCTCGGCGGCGGCACGACGCCCGTCAACGGCACGGTGTATATCCGCCGGTGGTCGATCGATCCGCTGCCGACCGATCCGAACAACACGATCATCATTCAGGTGATGGTGACGCGGAGCCGGAGCCGCGGCCTGGCGGACCAGACAGGCTCGACCGACCGCCTCAAGGACGAGGCGCGGATCATCAGCGTCAAGACGAGAAAAGCACAATGACGAAGCACATTCGTTCGGAGGCCGGCTTCTCGCTGATGGAAGTCCTCGTTGCGACGGCCATCATGCTGGTGGTGACCGCGGGCATCTTCACGGTCATGAATCCGAGCGGGCAGATGTTCCAGGCGCAGCCGGAAGTCGTCGACATCCAGCAGCGGCTCCGTATCGGCGTCGACACGATCACCAAAGACCTCATGATGGCCGGGGCCGGCGCGTACTCCGGCACGCAGCTGGGCACGCTGAACGGGTTCTTCGCGTCGGTGCAGCCGGAACGGATTGGCAACTTCCCGGCCACCTTCAATGGCATCACGCTCGATCAGGGCCCGGGAGTCTACACGAACAACGCGCTCACCATCTTCTATGTGCCGTCGACGTCGTCGCAGACGACGATCTCGCAGGGGATGCCGAACCAGTCGGCGGAATTGAAGGTCAACCCCGAGTCTGATTGTCCCCAGGGGCAGAACCTGTGCGGCTTCAGCGTGGGCATGACCGTGCTGATTTATGACAGCACCGGCTCGTACGACACGATGACGATCACCCAGGTCCAGGACGCCGCGGGACACCTTCAGCACAATCAGCAGGGCGATCTCTCGAAGTCGTACGGCCCGGACGCGAAGATCGTGCAGATCCTGCAGCATGCGTACTATCTCGACACCACCTCGCGGCAGCTGATGCAGTGGGACGGCGCCAATAATCCGGTGCCGCTGCTCGACGAGGTCGTCGGTCTCAACTTCGAGTACTACGGCGAGCCTCAGCCGCCGGCCATGGTGGACGGCAACGGGCTCGTGAACCTCACGCAGGACGTGACGTACGGTCCCACGCCGAGCGGAGTCCCGAACGCGGCTGGCACCGGCGACACGTGCACGATTCAATCGGTCGGCAACCCGACGATCAGGCAGCCGAGGCTGGCGGTGCTCGGCGCGGCCGGCACCGGCCTCGTGAAGCTGACGCAGGCGCAACTCACCGACGGCCCGTGGTGTCCCGACGCCAACAATCCCAACCGGTTCGACGCCGATCTGTTCCGCATCCGGAAGATCCGCGTCACGCTGCGCGTCCAGACCGCCAACGTCAACCTGCGCGGGCCGGTCACGAGCGGCCTCTCGTCGCTCTGGGTCAACCCGGGCACCGGCACCGGATCGCGACTGGTGGGCGATCAGCAGATCCGGTTCGATGTGAGTCCCCGAAACCTGAATCTCTCCAGGTGAGCCCCGTGAACATCACTTCTACACTCCACGTGCCGTCGCACCGCGCGCCCCGCAGCGAGCGGGGCATCGCCATGATCATCGCGCTCATGGCGATGACTTTGATGATCGCGCTCGGCACGGCGCTGCTGCTCACGACGACGACCGAGTCGAAGATCGTCGCCAATTTCAGGAACAACAGCGAGTCGCTGTACGCGGCCGACGCCGGCCTCGAACGCGCGCTGGACGACCTGCTGACGATTCCCGACTGGAACACCCTGCTCAACGGCACGTCCAAGTCCGCCCTCGTGGACGGCGCGCCGTCCGGCAACCGCACGCTCAGCGACGGCACGATCTTGAATCTCAACGAAGTGCTGAGCATGGCGAACTGCCAGAAGACCACGGCGTGCAACCTGGCCGACATGCAGCAGATCACCACCGAACGTCCGTGGGGCGTGAACAACCCGCAGTGGCAGCTCTTCGCCTATGGGTCGCTCAACACGGTGCTGCCGCAGGGCGGCATCAACTCTCCGTACTACGTCATCGTCCTGGTCGGCGACGACCCGTCGGAGTGCGACAACGATCCGTTGCACGATGGAGGCCCTCCCGTCGCGCCGTGCGTGACCAATTACGGCGCCGGCGTGCTCGCCT
The DNA here is from genome assembly GCA_035571855.1 of Vicinamibacterales bacterium. Classification (GTDB taxonomy): domain Bacteria; phylum Acidobacteriota; class Vicinamibacteria; order Vicinamibacterales; family CAVVIG01; genus DATNBT01. The sequence goes on along the minus strand of DATNBT010000358.1, from coordinate 1,363 downwards.
TGCGTGCCGAAGCCTTCGGCCCGAGGGGCAGTCACAAGGTCGTCGAACTGACGGTCGCGCGGACGAACACCACCGAGCTCGAACGCGGGTATACGGGCCAGCGAGGTCAGGACGAACAGAACCGCCGCGCGCGTAAGGCCGCGGTGCAGTCGCCAGGCAAGGCGCTGACGAACAAAGCGCTCACGACCGCCACCGGCGGCATCTCCTAGAGGCAATCATGTCTGCGAATCTTCTGTCTGTGTCACGCCGTTCACGCGTCGCCGCACCGGTCGTCCTTGTCGGTGCGGTCCTGCTGATGCAGGCCGCCACCGTGCACGCGCAGATCGACCCGACGCTGTTCCTCAAGCGCTATCTGTCGACCACGCCGGGTGGACCGGGGCCGAACATCATTCTGGCCGTCGACACGGGCAACCGGATGCAGCGCGACGCGCCGACCGACCCCTCGTGCCTGGCGAGCGCCGGGAATCCCGCGGCGTGTACCGCCACGGTGATGAACCAGACCAGCAACTACTACGATCCGTTCCTCTACGTCCGCGGCACGAACGCGGTTGCCGAAAACACGATCGGCGTGACGGCGCTGAACACGACAGCGAATTACCGGCGCCGGTACGACAACATGACGCTGGCGGCCTCAGGCAACCCCGACAAGTTCAACATCACGCACCTGACGACGACCACCGACCAGGGCGGGTCGCAGTTCACGTATTTCGACGCGCCGACGCGGCTCGCGATCGCGCGCGCGGCGATGTATCAGGCGGTGAAGCAGAATCAGGCCATCGCGCGGTTCGGGCTGATCAAGATGCGCCAGACGAGCCCGACGGCCGCGACTGTCGGCAACTCAGGCCCGGTCGTCGACGCCGACAACATGCAGAACATCGTCGGCTCAACCGAAGTCGCCGGTGGCAAATGGAACGTCTCGCGACCGACTGTCGGCGCCAACAACGGCGCTACGAACGCGAACACGGGCGCGCCCGTCGTCGTGCAGGCCGACGCGAACGGCGCGAACACGAGCGTCCTCAACAAACTGTCCGTCGACGTCCAGGGACGGTGGCAGGGCACCGGCGCCGCGCCGAACCCGCTGCCCGCGCCGCTGCTTCCGACCGGCAACGACGACGCGAATACGATCGACGAGCCGCTCAAGTACCTGCTCGACGACACGGCCACCGAAGTGGGCCGCCTGATCGGCGTCGACAACGGCAACGGCCAGAACGGCCAGCAGTGCCGCAACACCGTCGTCATCCTCGTGACGGGCGGCGGCGAAGGCACGACCGCAGGCAACCCGGATCCGACGGTGACCGCTGCGGCATACACGACCAACTGGGCCAGCCGCCACGTTCCCATCTATGTGGTCGCCATCGCGCCG
>DATNBT010000357.1:0-3213 GCA_035571855.1 Vicinamibacterales bacterium | reverse complement strand
CTTCACGTTGACGTTCTTGAACGCGTCGTTGCTCTGGTCGTCGACGAGGCCGCGCTCGTTCGCGATCACGATCGGGAACCCGTCGGTGCGGAAGAAGCTGCCGTCGACCATCAGGCCGACCTTGCCCCACGCGTCGCCGCCGAAGAAGTCGAACTTCGGGCTGTTGCGGTTGCCGTACTGCGTGCGCGCGTCGAACATCGCGCGCGACGGCCGCGCCGTGCTGATGTTGATCGCGCCGCCGAGCGCGTAGTTGCCGTAGACGTTGGCGCTCGGGCCGTCGACGACTTCGATGCGCTCGGTCGCCTCGAGCGGCACGCGCGTCCAGTAGACCCAGCCGCCGAACGGCTCGTTGAACGGCGTCCCGTCGAGCAGCACGAGCGTGCGGCTGACGCCGCTCGGACCGATGCCGCGCAGCGACACGCCCTGCGACGTCGGATTGGACACGATGCTGCTCGAGCGCGTGAACAGGCTGAACGTCGGCAGCTGCCTCAGCACATCGTCCACGGCGATCGCCGGCGACTGCTTGATGTCGTCGCTGCGCAGGACGCTGACGCTGGCCGAGACGTCGGACAGCCGCTGCGGAATGCGCGTCGCCGTGACGGTGACGTCCTCCCGCACGCCGGCCGGGTCGAGCACGACGGTCACGCTCGAGGCGCCGGCCTCGATCTTCTGCTGCTTTTCAGCGAAGCCGGGAGCGCGCACGACAAGCGTCACGGCGCCGGGACCGGACGTCTCGATCACGAACACGCCGTCGGTGCCCGTCACCGCATATCGTTCGCCGTCAGGAGTTGTAGCGGTGATCGTCGCGCCGGGGACGACGGCCCCGCTCGCATCCTTGACGACACCCGAAACCGGGCCGCCCGCGAGGGCAGCCACAAGCGAAAGTACTGCAAACAGCATATGGGGCTGGATTATACTGCCGCACTCCATACGCACCTATGACCGCGAACGGCCCTCGCTACGTGTCGCGTGCGCCGCGTCTCTCGCTGCCTTCGTGGATTCTTTATCGACCGGCGGGCGACGTCCGCTGGCGCGAAGGCCGCCTCGAGAACGTGAGCGAGACCGGTGTGCTCTTCCACGGCGCCGAGCATGTGAAGGTCGAGATGGCGGTTGAAGTGATGATGAACGTGCCGCCCGAGGCCGGCGCCGGCACGTCGGTTCCGGTGGGCACGTCGCTCGGCCGCGGCCGGATCGTCCGGCTCGGCACGGAGCGCAGCGGCGCGCGGCCGTCGTTCGCGGCCGCGATCACCGGATGGGAAACCGTGCAGACGGATCCGCGGAGGATCTAGTCTCCAGTCTCCAGTCCCTAGCTCGCGGGCTTGAACCGTTCGCGGCGCGCGGCGAGCTCGTTGATCCCCACTTCGAGCGCGTGCACGAGCGCGATCTCCTGTTTCTCCGCCGGGATGTTCTTGAAGTACGCGACGACAGCGGCCTTTTCGATGCTCAGGTCACGGATCCGCATCTGCGAAGACAGAACCTGCACGGCCGTCTCTTTGCCACCTGCCACGACTTCAAGATTCGGATCTGCCATATGTCCCCCGCCGGGTGCAGGGCAAGCGTGGTGCCACGTGCCGCGTGCGCAAAGTACGGCAAAACCGCTAAGGGATGTGCCGGAACCGCGCATGGCGATGACGATTCTGGCGGCCTTCAGTAAAAATCGTGCGCGTCGAATTCCAGATTCTGTACGCCGCCGGCGTGCAGGCCGGTGATGCGCTCGGCGCGCACCGACGTCACGCCGTCCTGGTTCTGCAGGACGCCGTCGACGAGCAGGAACGGCTCGTCGGTGATCACGAGCCGATCGCGGATGAAGAGATCCGGCCGCACGATGATGTTCGCGATGCCGGTCTCGTCCTCGAGCGTGAGGAAGACGAAGCCCTTCGCGGTCCCCGGGCGCTGGCGCGTGATCACCATGCCCGCGACGCGCACGCGCCTGCCCTGACGCGCCGTCCGCAGATCGATCGCGCGCGAGACGCCGCGCGTCGCGAGCTCGTCGCGGCGCAGCGCCATCGGATGACGGCCGACGGTCAGTCCCGTGCCGGCGTAATCGGCGACGATCCGTTCGGATTCGGTCATAGGACGCAAGGGACTGGAGGCTGGAGGCTCGGGACGAGAATCGTCTTCAAACAATTCTCCGGAGGGACGCACCGCCTGCTCGGCTTGCCACAAAGCCGATCGTCTGTCGTAGCCGAACGAATTCAGCGCGCCGATATCCGCCAGCGTGACGAGCTCTACCCGTTGAATGCCTGTCCGGTTCACCAGGTCGTCCAGCGAAGAGAATTTTTTCCGCAGCGCGATCGTCTTCCCCGTCTCGTTGCGCATGCCGGCGACGTAGCGAAGGCCGAGGCGGATCGCGCCGTCCTCTTCGACCGTGCAGTGCCAGTCCGACACCTGGACGTCGATCGGATGGAAGCGGACGCCGCGGCGCTGCGCGTCCTTCACGAGCGTCGACGGATGGTAGAAGCCCATCGGCTGGTTGTTGAGGAGCGCGGCGTAGAACGCCGCCGGGTAATGCGCTTTCAGATACGCGCTCGCGTACGCGAGCAGCGCGAAGCTCGCTGCGTGCGACTCGGGAAATCCGTACAGCGCGAACGACATGATGGCCGTGATGATCTTCTCCGCCTCGTCGCCGACGATGCCCTTGTTCGCCATGCCCTCGCGCAGCTGCACCTCCAGCTTCCGCATCCGCTTCTCGGATCGCTTGAACCCCATCGCGCGGCGCAGCTCTTCGGCCTGGCCGCCGGTGAATCCCGCCGCGATCATCGCGATGCGCAGCAGCTGCTCCTGGAACAGCGGCACGCCGAGCGTGCGCGCGAGCACCGGCTCGAGCGACGGATGCGGATACGTCACCGGCTCGCGTCCCGCGCGGCGGTTCAGATAGGGATGCACCATCTGCCCGACGATCGGCCCGGGCCGGATGATCGCCACCTGCACGACGAGGTCGTAGAAGCACGCGGGCCGCAGGCGCGGCAGCGTCGCCATCTGCGCGCGCGATTCCACCTGGAACAGGCCGATGGTGTCGGCGTTCTGGAGCATCGCGTAGACATCGGGGTCGTTCTGCGGCAGATGAGCCAATTCGACTGGCGACTGGTGACTGGCGACTGACGACTTCGTATTCACAATCGCCAGCGCATCCTGCAGCGCCGCCATCATCCCGAGCCCGAGCAGGTCCACTTTCACGATCCCCATGTCGGCGCAGTCGTCCTTGTCCCACTG
>DATNBT010000356.1:0-5594 GCA_035571855.1 Vicinamibacterales bacterium | reverse complement strand
GTGATCGCGTCGAGCTGCCGCGCGGCTTTCGGGAACTCTGAATACGCGCAGTCGAATCCGGGCGCCGTGCGGTGGAACAGCTCCGGCGCGATCGCGAGAAATCCCTGCTTCGCGAACCGATCGGCGACGTCGCGGATGTGGGCGTTGACGCCGAACGCTTCCTGGAACACGAGGAGGCCGCGCGTCGGCGTCCCGTCGGGACGCGCGACGTACGCGCGCATGGATGTCCCGTCGCCGACGGCGAGGTCGACCCACTCGGCCATCTAGGTGTGGACGATTCTGACCGCGAAGTTGACCGTGGACGTGAGGTTGCCGAGGTCGAAGACGCGCACGCAGTAGATCCCCGGCGTCATGTTGACGACGAGGGGCGAGGTGAGCGCCGCCGTGGCCTGCATCACCTTGGTGGTGGAGCAGTCGCTGCCGATCGGGGTGCCGACGCCGAGTCCGACGACGACCGATGTCGTGGCGGCCGGCGCCGTCGACGTCGAAACGCTGGCGAGCATCACGTCGGTGTCGCCGGTCTGTGCCACCGTGAACGAGAAGAACGACGCGCCCCGGGGAGCGAGCGTGCTCTCGAACAGCTCGGTGGTCGGGCCGACGGTGACCGACGGCGTTGTCGGCGTCGTGTTGCTGCCGCCGCAGGCCGACGCGGCTGCGACGGATGCGGCGAGCGCGATCATGCGGATCGACTTCATGGGTGCGCCACCGAGTATGTGACGAGGACGCCCTTGGTGCCGAGGCCGCCGACGTCGAAGGTGCCGGCGCAGAACGTGCCGGCGTCGACAAGGACGGACAGCTGCGCCGCCGATCCCGGCCGAGTCTGCACGCTCTTCGTCAGATCACACGAGCCGACGTTGCCGCCCGGGATGCCGATGCCCAGGCCCACGAGCGTCGCGGCCGGATCCGTGGCGGTGAGCGTGATGTTCACCGCGCCGGCAGCCGACGCGACGAACTGGTGGAACAGGACGCCGCCGGGCGCCATCTGTCCCGTGACGGGATCGGTGCCCGCAGTCGCCGCGGGAGCGGACGGCGCGGTGGTGGACGAATCGTTGCCGCACGCGGCCGCGCCGAGAGCAAGGGCGCAGACGAGCGCTAAGCTAACCTTTATGTGGAGAAGACGTGACACTGCTCAGGAATTGTAGAATGAAACGCATGAGACCGACGACCCTGCAGGCAATGGCGACGATGGCCGTGCTTGGAATCCTTGGAACGACGTTCGCCGCCTGCAGTCACAACTCGGTGACCGAACCTTCCCTCACGTCCACGTCCTCGTCGGCGACCGCCGCCGCGCCGACCGTCACCGAGCAGTTCAACGGGACGCTTCCGGTCGGCGGAGCCCGATTCTACTCGTTCAACATCGCCGTCAACGGCACCGTCAACGTGACGCTCAACAGCGTCAGCGGCGCCGGCGTGCCGTCGACCGTGCAGCTCGGCCTCGGCATCGGCCAGCCGGCCGGCACCGACTGTTCGGCGACGGTCACCGCGACCGCCGGCTCGGCGGCCGCCGCCCCTCAGGCGACGGGCACTTTCGGCCCGGGCCTGTTCTGCGTGCGCGTCTTCGATGTCGGGAACCTGTTCGCCCCCGCCACCTTCGCGATCACGATCGCGCATCCCTAGCCCCAGTTGAGATCATCCTCAACTTAAGACGCCGGACGCCTATGTATGGCTGACGGTGACGCTGTAGGTAATCGGGCCTGCGGCGTTGCCGACGTCCCCGATGCCGACGCAGTACGGGCCTGACGCGGTCAGCGTGCCGGAGAGTTGAGGTGTCGTCGTGCTCGCGGGCAACTGGGTCGTGCTGATGAAAGTGCACCCGCCGGCGCCGTTCGGGTTGCCGATGCCGATGCCCATCGTGATCGTCGGCGGCGGGCCGGCCGCGGTCATCGTGACGCTCACTGTGCCGGGCGTGGTCACGGTGAAGTTGTGGACGTCGAGCCCGCCGACTTGAACGACGCCGGTGAAGACGTCGTTCGAGACGGTTGCGTTGGCGGCGACGGTGCTCGGCGCGCTTGTCGAGCCTCCGCACGCAGCCGCAGCGAGAGCGAGAAGAATCAGCGCAGCCTTTTTCATCCGGTCAGGCCTGTGCGGCCTCGACAAGCTTATACCCGACGCCGCGCACCGTGCGCACATATCGCGCGGTTTCTCCGCCCGCGGCGGCGCCCGGTTCGATGCGGCGGCGCAGCCGGCTGACGAGCGTGTCGACGCTGCGGACGGTGACGAAGCGATTCGTGCCCCACACTTCCGTCAGCAGCGCTTCGCGGCTGAACACCACGCCGGGATTCGTAACGAGCAGATAAAGGAGCCGGAACTCCTGCTCGGTCAGCCGCGTCACGCGGCTCGCGATCTCGACGTGGCGCCGGGACGCATCGATGAAGATGTCGCGGTAGGTGACCGGCGGCGGCGAAAACGACAGGTCGGTCGCGATGGCGGCCCTCGCGCGGGCCGCACGCGCGCGGCGGATCGCCGCACGCGCCCGCGCCGTCAGCTCCCCGGGACCGAACGGCTTCACCAGGAAATCGTCGGCGCCGTTCTCGAGTTCGGCGAGCGCCGCTTCTTCGGCGTCTCGCGACGCGATGATCACGATCGGCGCGCGGCGGTTCATCGGCTGATGGCGCAGCGCGCGGCTGATCTGTCCGCCGATCACGTTCGGCGCCTGCAGATCCACGACGATCAGATCGAACGGCTTTTCCCGCGCCTGCTGCAGCGCCGAGTCGCCGTCGCCGACGGCGTCGCAGCGATACCGATCGGGCCCGAGCTGGGCGCAGATCGAATCGCGCAGCCGGGCTTCATGTTCGACGAGGAGCACGCGTTCGCGAGAGGTTTCGGCTGTAGGTATCACGCCCGGCCAGGCTGCAAGGGCAAGGCCAGCAAAATGCGCGTGATTGGGGCTTTTTTCGACCGTCTGAGGTGACAGCCCGCCGGGCCAATGTCACGGTCTAATGACACTCCTTCGCGGCTTCGCCGCTACGGAGTGCAGGCACGAATCTCGTATTGCATGGGCCCGAGACTCGAGACGAATCCGAAACCGAAACCCGGCGTGCCGCGGCCGGACATCGATCGGATGAACGTGCTCGTCGCGTCCAGCGGAAGCACGGCCACGCTCCTGCAGAACGCGGTCATCTTGCCGTCCTGCGTGAGGTACTGCTCGACGTTGGACAGATAGAACGCGCCGACCGTCGCGTCGTGCGCCTTCAGGTACGCCGCCACCGAACGAATCGCCTTCGGGCCGCCGAAGTCGCCGACGACCGGGACGACGAGGTTGGCGGTTTGAAGATCCCGGACGACGTTGAAGGCGGCTTCCGAGGCGAGATAGCTGCGATGGACGCCGGCGCGGTCCGTCGCCGTCATCAGATCCGCATACGTCGGCGAGTAGCGGACCGCGTACCCGCGCTCGAAGAACGCGTGATAGATGCTGCGCAGGCCCGCGATCTCCGGCTGCGTGAGCGGCAGACCGTGCGTCTTCGTCAGCCGCTCGACGATCGCGTTCGCGTTGTGCTGATAGAGATCGTCGCTGCGGTCGACGGCGCCGAAGGCGGCGAACAGCTCGGTCACGCCCGCCTCGTTCGACAGCCCCTCGGGACGCGGGCGCGAGAAGAGCATCGACACGAACTCCGCGCGCGTCTTCGTCAGCTCGAACATCGCTTTGTACATCAACTGGAGCAGCAGGTTGCCGCGGCGGATGTCGAAGATCACCGCCATCGCCGGCTTCGTCGCGGCGATGTAGGTGTAGTTCTGCTCGGGCCCGACGCCGAGGTACACCTCGCCGGGCTTCGTGCGCGTCACGAGCTCCGGGATGACGTGCAGGTAGAGGAGCTCGTTCGAGGTGAGGTTGTCGGAGCGGAAGTAGCCGTCCTGCTCGGAGGAGTCGGTGGAGAGCTGCCAGAACTCCTTGTCCGTCAGGTGCGCCGGCAGCCTGGATGCGGCGCGCGTCCAGCCGACGGAGATCGCGAGGAAACACGCGAGCAGAACGGCGCGTCGAGTCACGGGTATGATTATGGCCCAATGCGCATCGTGGTGCCCCGGGAGACCGCGCCCGGCGAACGGCGGGTCGCTCTCGTGCCGGAGTCGTGCAAGAAACTGATCCAGGCCGGTTATGACATCGCGGTGGAATCGGCGGCGGGCACGTCGGCGGGATTTCTCGATCACGGCTACACGGACGTCGGCGCGACGCTCGCGCCCGACGCCGCGGCGCTCCTCGCGTCCGGTGATCTCATCCTGAAAGTCACGGCGCCGGCTCCCGCGGAAATCGCCGCGATGAAACCCGGCGCGATCTACATCGGATCGCTGATGCCGCTGCGGCACCTCGCCGCCGTTCGCGGTCTCGCCGACCGCAAGGTGACGGCGTTCTCGACCGACGCGATCCCGCGCACCACGCGCGCGCAGTCGATGGACACGCTGTCGTCGATGGCCAACCTCGGCGGCTACAAAGGCGTCCTGCTTGCGGCCGTGGAACTCAATCGGTATTTCCCGATGCTGACGACGGCGGCGGGCATGGTGTTTCCCGCCAAGGTCTTCGTCATCGGCGCCGGCGTCGCCGGCCTCCAGGCGATTGCGACCGCCCGCCGTCTCGGCGCGAACGTCGTCGCCACCGACGTCCGCCCGGAAGTCAAAGAGCAGATCGAAAGCGTGGGCGCGAAGTACGTCGGCATCGAGCTGAAGGAAAGCGCGGCCGCCGGCGGCGGCTACGCGAAAGAGCTCTCGGACGACGATCGCAGACGGCAGGCGGAGCTGCTTGCGGCCGAATGCGCGAACTCCGACGTCGTCATCACGACGGCGCTCATCGGCGGGGTCTTCGCGCCGAAGCTGATTTCCGCGGACACCGTGCGGCGGATGAAGCCCGGATCGGTCATCGTCGACCTCGGCGCGGACGGCGGCGGCAACTGCGAGCTCAGCAAACCCGGTGAGACCATCGAGGTGAGCGGCGTGACGATCATCGCGCCGCTGAACTTGCCTTCGACGGTCCCGTACCACGCCAGCCTGCTGTTCTCCCGCAACCTCACATCCTTTATTACAGCGTTCACCAAAGACAAGGCGTTCGCGCTGGATTTCACCGACGACATCCAGCAGGGCGCGGTGATCACGCATGACGGCGCGGTGAAAAACAGCCGCGTCGCGGACGCGTTGAGTAGAGATGATCTCAAGAAAGGTTAAGCGGTGAACAACGATCTCTGGCCCACGGTCTGGGTGTTCATCCTCGCGTCGTTCATCGGACTCGGCGTCATCCGCAAGGTCTCGCGGCTGCTGCACACGCCGCTGATGTCGTTGACGAACGCGATCTCGGCCATCGCGGTCGTCGGCGCGATTCTCATCACCGGCGGCGACTACCCGCTGCGCATCCGCATCCTCGGCGCCGTCGCGCTCTTCGCGTCGATGACGAACATCGTCAGCGGATTTCTCATCACCGACCGCATGCTGAAGATGTTCAAGACGGAGAAGAAATAGGCGATGTACGCCGTCAGTCAGATCGCCTACATCACCGCGACGATTCTGTTCATCTTCGCGCTGCACTGGATGAACACGCCGGCGACGGCGCGCAAGGGCGTCTACGCCGGCGTCGCGGCGACGACGATCGCGGTGCTGGTGACATGGGCGGA
>DATNBT010000355.1:0-7457 GCA_035571855.1 Vicinamibacterales bacterium | reverse complement strand
CGTGGCGTTCGGCATGACGTCGAGCGCGCGGACGTGGGCGCAGGTGCTCGATCGCCTGTCCACCTACGGCGCGAAGATCGTCGTCCCGGCGCACGGCGACTACGGCACGGGCGCGATGATCGACGAGCAGAAGGAGGCGTTCGCGTTCCTCCGGAAGCGCGTCAACGAGCTCAAGGCGATGAACACGTCCGCCGACGACGCGGTGAAGATCATCACGGCGGAGTTCGCGAAGGCGCATCCGGCGTGGATGAACGCCAACCGCTCGGGCAACATCGTCCGCGGGATGTACGCGGAATAGTGATGCCGAACAAGGTCGACCACGTCGCTCGTGACCTCACGCAGACGATTGACGGCGCGCTGCCGAAGCTGCGCGCAATCTCCGACGCGGCCGCGACCGAGCCGCGCGCGCCGGGGAAGTGGTCGCGGAAACAGATCATCGGCCACCTGATCGACTCGGCGTCGAACAACCACCAGCGCTTCATCCGCGCGCAGGAGACGGCCAGGCTGGTGTTCCCGGGGTACGAGCAGGATCACTGGTCGCGCAGCCAGCGCTGCAACGAGCGCCGCTGGTCCGATCTGGTCGATCTCTGGTACGCGTACAACGCGCACCTCGCGCACGTCATGACGCACATTCCCGACGCCGCGCTCCCGGTGCCGTGCGTGATCGAGTCGCCGGAGCCCGTCACGCTGGAGTATCTCGTCACGGACTACGTCAGGCACCTGCGCCATCACCTCGCGCAGGTCGGGGTGGTGTGACCGGAGACGTCCTCTACCGGCGGACGCAGATCGCGTGGCCGACGATCGTGCCGCTCCTGGTCGTGGCCGCGATTCTGATTCCGCTGTTCATCCGCATGCAGTTGACGCCAGCGATCTGGATCACGGTCGGCGTCTACGCGCTGATTCTGCTGTTATTCACGACGCTGACCGTGACCGTGACGAGCGACGGCGTGTCGGCGGCGTTCGGCATCGGCGTCGTGTCCAAATCGATTCCGTTCGGCGAGGTCGAGTCGTTCGCGCGCCTGCGGACGCAGTGGTTCAACGGCTGGGGGATTCACGGGTACCGCGGGGGCACGCTCTACAACGCGTCGGGGTTGTCGGCGGTGGAATTCCACCTGACGTCCGGGCGCTACGTGGCGATCGGCACGCCCGACCCGGACGCCGTCGCCGCGGTGCTCGCGCAGGCGATGGGGAAACCGGAGAGCACGCACGAACCCGTGGCGGCGCGCCGGTGGACGTGGGGACCGCAGCAGAAAATCGGCGCGGTGGCCGGCGTGTTCGCCGTCGTCGTCGCGGGCATGTCGATTTACCTGACCGTGCAGCCGCCGGACGCGGTCGTCGGCTTCGATTCCTTCTACGTCGGCAGCGGGTTCTATCGCGATACGATTCCATATCCGTCGATGCAGTCGGTGACGCTCGAAGACCGACTCCCGCGCATCGGCTTCAAAACCAACGGGTCGAGTGTCGGCAGCGTCATGCGCGGGAATTTCCGCGTCGACGGCTGGGGCGCGTCGAGGCTGTTCATCAACCGCAACGTCCCGCCGTTTGTCGTCATCACGACGCCTGACACTCATGTCGTGGTGAACTTCTCCGATCCGGCCCGGACGAGGCAGCTCTACGCCTCGATCAAGGCACAGATGAGGCGGGCGGCACGATGAGCGGCAGATACGATTTTCTCGTCGAGACGTACCGCACGGAGCGGCTGAAGATCGTGGGCGTGTGGGCGCAGATTCCTGAGAATCGGATGCGTTTCAGGCCGGAGCCGCGGGCGCGGTCTCCGCTCGAGCACATGGTCCACCAGTGCATGAGCGAGAACAACTGGATGCGCGACATGCTCGGTATCACCGTGTCGCCGCCGCCGCTTCCGTCGCGCGAGACGCGCGAAGCGTTCATCGAGCACTACGAACGGTGTTCGGCCGAGCGCCTCCAGGCCCTGGAGCAGAAGTCCGACGACTGGTTCGAGCAGCCTGCGACATTCTTCGACGTCGAGCGGTCGCGCGCATGGGTGATGACGCGGCGCATCGCGCATTCGGCGCATCATCGCGGACAGCTGACCGTGTACCTGCGGCTGTGGGGACAGCCGCTGTATTCGACATATGGACCGACCGCCGACACCGGCGGGCTCGCCGTCAACGGCGCGCGCGTGATCTATGCCGGCGAGCCGCTGCCGGTGAAGTCGGAGAAACCCGTTTCGGAGAGACCGGACTGATGAAGACGCTTCTTTTCGCACTCATCGCCGTGTGCGCCGCGTCTGTCGCGCGCTCGCAGACGGCCGATACCATCCTCGTCAACGGCAGGATCGTCACGGTCGACGCGCAGTCGTCCACGCGCGAAGCGCTCGCGATTCGGGACGGCCGCATCATGGCGCTCGGGACCTCGGCGCAGATGCGGAAGCTCGCCGGCCCGAGGACGCGCGTCATCGACGTGAACGGCCGGACGGTGATTCCGGGTCTCATCGACTCGCACCTCCATGCAATCCGCGCCGCCGAGACGTTCGCGACCGAAGTGAACTGGATCGGCGCGGCGTCGCTGACGGAGGCGCTCGCCCGCATCACCACCGCGTCGAAGGCGATGAAACCAGGCGCCTGGCTCATCGTGGCCGGCGGATGGAACGTCCAGCAGTTCAAGGAGAATCGCCGGCCGACGCAGGCCGAGCTGGTCGCCGCCGCGCCGGACAATCCCGTCTACGTCCAGCTCGGGTACGGGTGGGTGATGCTGACGCCGCTCGCGATCAAGGCGCTGAACGTCACGACGGCGCCGGACGGCTCGGTCAGCGGCGGCCAGAACACGATCATCTCGCTCTTCGACAAGCTGCCGAAGCCGACGTTCGACCAGCAGGTGGACGGCACCAGGAAGTTCTTCCACGAGCTGAATCGGCTCGGCATCACGGGCGTCTACGATCCAGGCGGCAACAACCTGCTGCCCGAGGACTATCAGGCGGTGTTCAAGGTCTGGCGCGACGGCGACATGTCCGTCCGCGTCTCGTACACGCTGTGCGGCAACGTGCCCGGCGGCGAGTTCGAAGAGCTGAAAGGCCTGACGGCGCTGGTGCCGCAGGGATTCGGCGACGACATGCTGCGCTTCGGCGGCATCGGCGAGCGCATCACGGCCGCGATGAACAACAACAACCGGCCGACCGAAGACGAGAAGGCGAAGTACTACGAGATCGTCCGGTGGGCGGCCCAGCGCGGCATGACGCTGACGATGCACTGGAGCAACGACGCGTCGGTGGGCCAGCTGCTCGACATCTACGAGCGTGTGAACAGGGAGATCCCGATCGCGAACCTCCGCTGGTCGATCGCGCACCTCAACGACGCGTCCGAAGCGAGCCTGCAGCGGATGAAGGCGCTCGGCGTCGGCTGGACGGTGCAGGACGCGATGTATTTCGGCGGCGACAACTACGTGCAGCAGGCGGGCGCGGCGGCGGCGAAGCGCGTGCCGCCGGTCAACACCGCCACGCGCATCGGCGTGGCGATCGGCGCGGGCACCGACGCGCATCGCGTCGCTTCGTACAATCCGTTCACGTCGCTGCAGTGGTTCCTCGACGGCAGGACCGTCGGGGGCACCGCCATCCGCGGGTCTGAAGAGACGCCGGACCGTCTCGAAGCGCTGCGGTTCTACACGCTCGGCAGCGCGTGGTTTTCGTTCGACGAGAAGAAGCGCGGCTCGCTCGAAGTGGGGAAGTACGCCGACCTGGCGGTGCTGTCGAAGGATTACATGTCCGTCCCCGTCGACCAGATCCACACGATCGAGTCCACGCTGACCATGGTCGGCGGTAGGATTGTCTACGATGCCATTCAGCCGAATCGCTGAACTCCACGAGCGCGCGAGAACGGTCCGTCGATTCTCTCGCGGCTGATCGCCTTCCTGTAATATTGGTGCCCTCTTTCGAGGTGCGCCGCTCATGAAAACATCGAAGAAGCCGCTCGCGGGACGCGTCGCCGTCGTGGCCGGCGCCACCCGCGGCGCGGGCCGGGGAATTGCACGCGGTCTCGGCGAGGCCGGAGCGATCGTGTACTGCACGGGCCGCAGCGTCACGGGCAGGCCCTCGTCCTACGGCCGGCCGGAGACGATCGACGAGACGGCGGCGATGATCAACGCCGCCGGCGGAACGGCCATCGCGGTCCGTGTCGATCACGCGTCCGAGGCCGACGTCGAAGCGCTCTTCGCGCGCGTCGACGCCGAGCACGGACGGCTGGACGTCGTCGCCGACAGCGTCGGCGGAGAAAATCCTCTGATGGGAGGATACGGCTGGTTCTGGACGGCGGACGTGAAGAACGGCGCGGCGGCGTTCGAGCAGTCGCTGCTGTCGCACATCATCACCGCGAAGCATGCCGCCAGGCTGATGACGCGCGACAAGCGCGGGCTGATCGTCGAAGTGACCGAGAGCGACGTGCTCGGGTCCGGCGGCAATCCCGTGGCCCAGACCATCAAGCTCGCGCTCAAGTCGATGGCGCTGAACATGGCCGCCGAGCTCAGGCCGTACGGCGTGACCGCCGTCGCGCTCACGCCCGGCTTCCTGCGATCCGAGCGCATGCTCGAGCACTTCGGCGTCACCGAAGCGAACTGGCGGGACGGCGTGAAGAAGGACAGCAACTTCGAGGTGTCCGAGACGCCGTTGTACGTCGGCCGCGCCGTCGCCGCCCTCGCGGCCGATCCGGACGTCATAAGCAAGACCGGACAGCTCTTCAGCTCGTGGGACCTCGCGCGTGAGTACGGGTTCACCGACGTCGACGGCCGCCGTCCCGACTGGGGCCGCCATAAGATCGACTGGTCGGAGTTTCCGGAGCCGTACCTCGAGTACTTCCGCGCCGGCGGAGACATTCAGTCGCGGTGGCTGGCCACGCTGGCGAAGCGGACGAAAGCCTTTCACGCGAAGGTGCCGAAGCGTCGCACGTCCAAGGAGAAACGAAGATGAAGGCCATGAGCACAGCAATCGCCGTCGGAGTGACTCTAGTCATCGGCGGCATCGCGCTGGCCGCGCGCGGCCAGAACGCGACCGTGCGGCCGGGCGATCCCACGCAGGCGCGCGTGTGGGTGGAAAACCGCGCGCCGAACGAAGCCGTGCCTGTCGTGGTGGAGACGCTGCCGTCGCCCGTCAACGTTCACATCGACCAGTCGAACGTCGTCCGCACGGCGTCGGCGATCCAGAACTGGGAGTACCGGACGATCCAGGTCACGGGCAACTGGGGCGCGGGCAGCATCGGGAACGTCGGCAACGAAGGATGGGAAGCCGTCGGCATCGTGCCGTCGGGAACAGGCGCGACAATTCTTTTCAAACGACCGAGGTAACGATGGATTTGAAGTTGTCGGGGAAAGTGGCAATCGTGACCGGCGCGAGCCGCGGGATCGGCCGCGCGATCGCGCAGACGCTCGCCGCCGAAGGCATGAAGCTCTCGCTCGCGGCGCGGTCGAAGGATCAGCTCGATGATCTCGTGAAGTCGCTGAAAACGGACGTCCTCGTGAACGCCGTCGATCTGCGCGACACGCAAGCCGCGCAGGCCGTCGTCGACGCGACGATGAAGAGATTCGGCGCGATCGATCTGCTGGTCAACAACGCCGGTGCCACCAAGCGGGGCGACTTCTTCGGGCTGACCGACGAAGACTGGGCCGACGGGTTCTCGCTGAAGTTCTTCGGCGGCATGCGCCTGAGCCGCGCGGCGTGGAAGCACCTCGCCGCGAGCAAAGGCACCATCGTTAACATCATCGGCGTCGGCGGACGGACGGGCAACGCCGATTTCACGATCGGCGGCAGCGTCAACGCCGCCGGCCGCCTGCTGACGAAGGCGCTCGCCGATCGCGGCGTGAAGGACGGCGTTCGCGTCAACGCGATCAATCCGGGGTTCATCAAGACGGAGCGGCTGACCGTCCGCGTGAAGAGTTTTGCCGAGGAGCACAAGCTGCCGATGGATCAGGCGGAAGCGCAGCTCGCGAAAGCCAGCGGCGTCGCGCGGTTCGGCGAGCCGGCGGAAATCGCCGCGGCGGTCGCGTTTCTCGCGTCTCCCGTGTGCGGCTACTGCCACGGCGCTCTCCTGGATATCGATGGAGGCCAGACCCGCACGCTATGACCATCCTCAAGACCGCCGGCCTGCTGATCTGTTCGAACATCTTCATGACGTTCGCGTGGTACGCGCACCTCAAGAACCTGCGCGCGCAGCCGCTCATCGTCGCGATTCTCGTGAGCTGGGGCGTCGCCTTCTTCGAGTACACGCTGCAGGTGCCGGCGAACCGCATCGGCAACGCCGTGCTCGATCTGTCCCAGCTCAAGATCATGCAGGAGATCATCACGCTGACGGTGTTCGTGCCGTTCGCGGTGCTCTACATGAAGCAGCCGGTGAAGCTGGATTTTCTGTGGGCGGGCCTGTGCCTGATGGGCGCGGTGTATTTCGTGTTTCGCGCCTAGCGTTCGTCCGGCTGAAGCCGGACACTACCAGGCAGCGCACTACCAGGCGGCGCACGTAGCCACACCGCAGGTAGCAGCGCACGTAGCCACACCGCGGGTAGTGTCCGCCTTCAGGCGGACCGTTTCTTACGGCCGACGACGTCGAGCACGGTCGGCGAAATGATCAGCGACGTCCCGTGTTTCGCGGCCCGCAGCCAGAAGCGGCGCAGGGACGCGGCTTGCTTCGGCGTGAACGGACGGAACGCCGCCATCCGCGGCAACACACCCAGAAAGTACGTCGTCAGCCATTTCCACTCGGCGCTGCCGGGACGGCCGAACTTTGTCGTCGGCTCGACGGCGACGACGTCGAGCCCCACTTTCTTATAGAGCGCCGGCAGCCGCGCGCCGATGTTGACGTCGCCGCCCTGCGACGCGAAGAACGCGGCGTCGGCCTTGAGGAAGTTCTCCCACTCGGGCGGCTCGGGGACCATGCGGAGCGTCCAGCGGCTGTAGTCCTCGATCGCGAGCACTCCGCCAGGCTTGAGCGAACGAACCAGCGTGCGCAGGTGCGCTTCGACGTCCGGGAGAAACAGAAACACCCAGCGCGCGAAGATCAGGTCGTACGTGTTCTTCGGCAGCGGCGCGTCGATGAGATGGCACTGCCACAGCCGTCCGTCGCCGAAGCCGTCGCGTCGAGCGATCCGCCGGATGCCGCCGGCGAAAGTCTCGCTCGGCTCGACGACGTCCACCGGCCCGCGCACCCGGCGGCGCAGTTCCTTGTGCAGGGACCCCTGGCCCGGACCGATCTCCAGCACGCGCCATCCGCGCCGAACCTTCAGCCGATCGAACAACGCCAGGGCCTTCGGATCCCAGATCGACGCCTGATGCCGCAGCCGGGCGCGCTCCCGCCGCCTGTCTCCGAGGATGTACTGGTAGCGGGCCATCTCAGTCGCTGAGGCGATTGAGCGCCTGAACGCCCGAGCGCATCGAAGTGAGCCACACGGTGATGCTCAGGACGATCGCCGACGCGAAGCAGCCGGCGATGACGAGCTCCTGCGAGGTCCGCCATGGCGAGCGG
>DATNBT010000354.1:0-4939 GCA_035571855.1 Vicinamibacterales bacterium | reverse complement strand
GTTGTCGCCGAGCGTGAGGCTGCGGATGAATCCTGCCGGATTGCCGTTCCTCGCCGGGAGGATGACCGCCTTCAGGATGTCGCCGGGCTTGATCGATTCCTTGTTCAGCCCCGCGCGCGTCAGATTCGCCACGGAGGCTGTCGTCAGCTTCCAGTGCGTGACCGTGCCGTCGGGATTCGGGACCGACATCTCGATGCTCGCGTGCGGGTTGGTGAAGTTGAGCTTGTCGAGGCGTCCTTCGAGCGTGACCTCTTTGTTCAGGTCGTAGACGCCGGCGACGGCGTGGTGCGCCTGCACCCCGGCCGTCACTCCGACAACGAGGAATCCGGCCAGGACGGCGAGTCGCGCGAGCGGGTTCTTCATAAGTGGCGGCTCCAGTGTGTAGGTCGGCAGAATCGTAGCATTCCTCAGGCGGAACGGTCGAGAAGTAAGCCGACGGCGGCCGTGACCAGCACGACCACGACCACGACGATGGGAACGACGAGGGCGGGAGTTCCGGTGAAGAACATCAGAATGAGTGTCCGATGAAGGGAAGCATGCGGCCGCAGTACAGCACCACGAGCCAGGAGAACATCGAGACGTAGGCCATGGCCTTGTCGATGCCCGGCGCCTGCCAGTTCGGGCTGTCGTTGCCCGCCCAGGCTTTTCTGAAGACCGTCAGGTACAGGAAATTCGCGCCGGCGACGACGAGGAAGACGATCTTCCAGTAGAACGGCGCGCTGTCGATGTACTGGCCCGGCTGGCCGATGAAGAACAGCATGCCGGTGATGAAGTTGAGGCCGAACCCGAGCATGCCCCACGGCAGCAGCCGGTGCACCGCCGAGAACGGCACCTTCTTCATCGCGCCGAGGATGCGCAGGTTGATCGTGAGCAGCACGCCGAACGACAGCGACAGGCCGAGGAAGTGCACCGTCTCGGACGAGGGCCACGCCCACGGGCTGTTGACCATGATGTTGCTGATCTTCGCCTGCAGGAAATCCGTCGCCGTCGTCGCGGCGCCGGCGATTTCGGGGTGATGGATGTCGCCGCCGAGATTCGCCGCGCGCCCCATGACGATGAGCGACATGATCGTCAGCAGGAAGGACGCGATCGTGAGGCCTTTCGGCGCGCGCCCGAACCTACGCGCGCGCCAGAGCGCGACCCAGCCGATGAATCCCGCAATCTGCAGCCAGACGAAGCCGTAGATCGCCACGTCCTGATGCAGGCGGATGGCGTTCGAGGAGATGCCCGGCATCGTGCGCAGCTTCTGAAACGCCGCGGCGCCGCTGATGAACACGGGCAGCGTGAGCACGGCGACCGCGAACAGGATTTCGAGGCCGACGAGCTTCAGCCCTTCGTCTTTCCGGAAGAACGCGATCGTCATCAGCACGAGCACGACCACCGTCCCGATCGTCGGGATGTGGTTCGAAATCAGGTGCAGGTGTTCGACGTTGACGGAGACGATGGAAGGCATCAGCCGGCCACCGTGTACGCCAGCAGGCGTCCTGACGTGATGGCGGCGGCCCACGCGGCGATCGACAGCATCGCCCACATGCGCGCGCGGCTGTCGACGTCGCCCGTGTCGCCGTGGCTCATGACGTACTTGCGCAGCGGCACCACCGTCGACGCGCTCGCGACCACGAGCAGGATCTTGATGAGGAACGGGAACGCCGTGCCCCAGAGCGTCGCGCGCGCCATGAAGAGCAGCACGCCGGTGATGACGTTCACGACGAGGGCGATGCCCACGGCGCGGAACACCCACCGGAACGCGGAGAGCGGGATGCCGCGGCTGACGCCGAGCAGCCGGAGGTCGAGGATCCAGCACGCGCCGACCAGCACGCCCATGCCCATCGTATGGAACGTCATGACGGTCGGCTGCGCCCAGATCGAGGGCGACTCGTGCACCCACACCGAGAGCGGAAGCATTTCAAGCCAGTTGAGGAGTCCCATCCTGCCTACGATTTCTTATAAGTCTTGCTGAATGAATTGCGCGCGTTCGTCACCGTAAACGTCCCGTCGTCGCTCGCCGAGATTTTGATCCAGTAGGCGGCGCCGTTGTGCGCCGGCGGCGGCGCGGCGTTCGGGCCGGGCGCGGGAGCGGCGAGTGGGGCGACCGGCAGCGTCGAGGGGTTGTCGTCGGTGGTGTTCGCGATGAACATGCCCGGCACAGTATATTCCTGCCCGCTCAGCAACGAGAAGTGCATCTGCCAGAGGTCTTCGAGGCCCGGCGAGGAGTGGAGCACTCTCATCGCGTCGGGCTGGCCGCCTTTACGGGTGCCGTTGTTCATCACCATCACGCGCGGGCGCAGGGCGTGCACGAGCTGCGGCGAATTCGAGATCGCCTGGCCGTGGTGGGAAACGATAAAGAGATCGACAGTACCGAGCGGGTTGTTCGGGCACATCAGCTCGTATTCCTTGTTCCACGTCAGGTCGCCGAGGTGCGCGACGCGGAACCTGCCGAACGTGACGATGCTGCCCACCGACTGCGCGTTCTCCGACGGATCGGGCATGCCCGGCGTGTAGTCCGCGCACGTCGGGTTGGGCTTGCCCGCTCCGGGCAGCGCCGTCGTGATGTGCTGTCCCGCGGATTCGACGATGCGCCAGTCGAGACCGGCCACGGTGAGCTTGTCGCCGGGCTTCGCGACCGTGTGCGTCGCCGCCGCGTAGAGCTTCGGATAGCCGTCGGTGACGAACGCGTTGGCGGGCGACCGTGCTTCGACGAGCTCGCCGTGATCGATGAAGTGTCTGATCGGCAGCCGTGACGAGACGTACTCCATCGCGCCGAAGTGATCGCCGTGATAGTGCGTCGTGATCAGGTGATCGATCTGCGTGAGGCCCGCGTCTCTCGCGGCGGCGAGAATGCGTTCGCCGTCGCGCTGCGCGGCCGGACCGCCGTTGCCGGTGTCGATGAGCACCGACTGTCCAGACGGTGACACGAACAGCGTGGCATTGCCGCCTTCGACGTCGACGACGTAGATGTCGAGGGTCTTGCGCACGTTCACCTGGCGCGCAATGAAGCCCTTCACCATCTCGCGCGCTTCGTCGGTGCGTGGTCCCGGCCTGGCCACCCACTCGTGCTCGCTGTCCTCGAAGACGTGG
Organism: Vicinamibacterales bacterium; assembly: GCA_035571855.1. GTDB lineage: Bacteria > Acidobacteriota > Vicinamibacteria > Vicinamibacterales > CAVVIG01 > DATNBT01. Next base: position 1,861 of record DATNBT010000354.1, on the reverse strand, counting down.
AACTGGACGTCGCCGCCGGCGGCTTTGTAGGTCGCGACGAACTTCTCCTGCACGGCCGGCCGGACGTTGTCGTCGAGCGCGCCCTGCATGATCAGGAACGGCACGAACGCGATCGTCTCGTGGCGCTCGAGGATCTCCTGCGGGTTGCTCTCGTGGATCGCGTCCCACGGGATGAAGAACGTCTTGTGGTTGTTCATCATCGGCTCGCGCTTCATCGCGACGGCGTTCTCGTAGCGCGCGAGCGGGTTGCTCACCGGCGAGCGCATGGCGACCCACGCGACGGTCGCGTCGACGTTCTCGCCTTCGGGCAGCGGAATCGCGTTGTAGCGTTTGTCGTGCGGGCGCATCGCGAGAAGCTCGGCGACCTGTCCGCCGCTCGAACTGCCGTACACGCCGACCTTCGATCCGTCGCCGTTCCACTTCTTCGCGTGCGCCTTCAGCCATCGCACCGCGTAGTTCGCGTCCTGGATCGCGGCGGGGTAGGGCGCTTCCGGCGCGAGCGTCATGTCGATCGCGACGACGAGCAGGCCGCTCGACGCGAGCGAACGATCCATCGGCTCTTCCGCCGTGCGGTTCTTCGCGTTCCACGCGCCGCCGTGCAGATCGAGGACGACAGGGAACGGACCTGGTCCGCCGGGCTGATAGATCCGCGCCTTCAGCATGCGCCCGGCGGCGTTCTGGCGAAGCGGAACGTCGCTGACGTTAATTTCGAACGCGGCGTGTGGATTGTACGGGTGGGCGGCGAGGACGCTCGTCGCCGCGAAGATCAACGCTGCTGCGCAAGTTGCCATAACCAGTCCTCCGCGCGGACGCCCAGACGCATCCGAATCGATGTCCATCGACGGCCCGGCGCAAACTCCCCGGCCTCGTCGTCGTACCGGCAGCTCACGAGTGCGAGGACGCCCGGCCCGCACCGGACGAAGGTCTCGCCCGTGTCGCGGTCATTGTGGAGTATCTGCCCGGGCGCCGCCACGTCTTTTGTCGATTCCGAGACGACGCGTGCGGCCAGCACGCGCAGCTTTTTGACCGTCGTGTTTTCCCAGTGAAAGGTGTACGCGCCCGCAAAAGGCCGCGACGAGGCGCGGACGAGCGCGTCGACCTCGGACGGGGGCCGATCCCACGCGATGTACATGTCTTCAGGCATACGCGGATAACAGCGGAACGACTCGACGTCCTCGAGACGCGCGACCTTCACCGTAAACGCCGGATCCTTCTCGAGGGCCTCGATGGCCCGCATCAACAGCGCGGGCGTCGAGCGATCGCTCCAGTCGTAGACGTCGCCGACGGTCGTCCGTGCCGTAAGAGGATACCGCTCCTGAGCGACAACGCGTCCGCAATCGAGGCGACCGCCTTCCACCAGATGCACTGTGGCCGTGATTGAGGTCTCGCCGCGCAGGATGGCCCAGTTCGCGCAGGCATTGCCGCGATACCGGGGGAGGTCGCCGTGGTGCGTGTTGAGAATCCCGATACGGAACAGCTCGATCTGCCTGGAGGAGAAGATCGAGGTCCAGTTGACGCTGACGGCGACGTCGGCGCCCCGGCACAGCCGGTCGAAGTCCGGGCGCAGTCCGGGCGCGGCGCAGAAGAACGGCGCGTCGAACGACTCGGCGAGCTGCCGGAAATCGTCTTCGGTCCGCGTGTATTCAGGCGCCGCCGGCGACGTAATGACGCACACGATCGAGTGGCCCGCCGATCGCAGCGCGATAGCCGTGTCGTAGAGGATCGATGTGCGTCCGATGACCGCGATCTTCATCGAATGTCGGCGAGCTCGCTGACGAACCGTCCCCGGCCGGCGAGGCTCTCAACCAGTTCGACGAAGATCGTTCCCGGACCGGGTCCGCTGGAGACATGGGCGCCGATA
>DATNBT010000353.1:0-7067 GCA_035571855.1 Vicinamibacterales bacterium | reverse complement strand
GTACCAGATCGACGTCGATCCGGCGGCGCTGACGAAATACAACCTCTCCATCCGCGACGTCGCGACCGCGATCGACGCGAACAACCAGAACGCCGGCGGCGCGCTGCTCGACAACGGCCAGCAGAGCATGGCCGTGCGCGGTGTCGGCCTGATTCAGTCCATCGACGACATCAGGAACATCGTCGTCTCCAGCAGCGGCGATGTCCCGGTGTACGTGCGTGACCTCGGTCGCGTGCAGATTGGATCGGCTCCGAGAACGGGCGTGTTCGGCATCGGCGGCAGCAGCGACCGCGTCGAAGGCATCGTGCTGATGCGCCGCGGAGAAAACCCGAGCGAGGTGCTGGCCGGCATCCATGAGGCCGTCGGCGAGCTCAACAGCAGCGGACTGCCGGCCGGAGTGCGCATCGTGCCGATTTACGACCGCACCGATCTCGTCGACAACACGCTGCACACGGTCTCGCACACGCTGCTCGAAGGCCTGATCATCGTGATCGCGGTGCTCTTCCTCTTCCTCGGCAGCGTCCGCGCGGCGCTGCTCACCGCCGTCACGATTCCCCTCTCGCTGCTCTTCGCGTTCGTCTGCATGCACTTCAGCGGCATCCCGGCCAACCTGCTGTCGCTCGGCGCACTCGACTTCGGCATCATCGTCGACGGCACGCTCGTGATGGTCGAGCACATGATGCACGCGCTCGACGAGCGGCGGCGTCTCGGCGCTCAGGGGTCGCACGGCGAATCCGTCATCGACACGATCCGCGAGGCCGCGCTCGAGGTCGAGCGTCCGATCTTCTTCTCGCTGGTCATCATCGTGTCGGCGTACATCCCCCTGTTCACGCTGGAGCGCGTCGAACGCCGGCTGTTCACGCCGATGGCGTTCACCGTCTGCTACGCCCTGGTCGGCTCGATGCTGCTGGCGCTGACGCTGATTCCGGTGCTCGCGACGTATCTCTTCCGCGACACGCCGAAATCGTGGGAGAACCCGGCGGTCCGCTGGCTGCAGGCGCGATACGCGGCCGCGCTCGAAAACACGATCAGGCGGCCCTGGCGGGCCGTGGCCGCGGCCGGCGCCGTGGTGGCCGCCGCGGGCGTGCTGTCTCTCTTCCTCGGCAGCGAATTCCTGCCGCAGCTCGATGAAGGCGTGCTCTGGATCCGCGCGAACTTCCCCGCCGGCATCTCGATCGAGAAGTCGGCGGAGCTCGCCGGCGAGATTCGCCGGCTGGTCAAGCAGTCGCCGGAAGTGAAGGAGGTCACATCACAGACCGGCCGCAACGACGACGGCACGGATCCGTACGGCCCGAACCGGAACGAGTTCTTCGTCGCGCTGACGCCGTACGACACGTGGAGCGGCGGCAAGCGCAAGGCGGATCTCGTCGAGGAGCTGTCGACCCGCCTGCGAAGTCAGATTCCCGGCGCGTTCCTCAGCTTCACGCAGCCGATCATCGACAACGTGACCGAGGCCGTTACCGGATCTCCGGCGGACCTGGCGGTGATCATCACCGGCCCCGACCTTCGTGAGCTCAGGCGCCTCGGCCGCGAGACGCTCGACGTGCTGAAGACCGTCCCCGGCGCCGCAGATACGGGCATCGAGCAGGAAGAAGACCAGGCCCAGCTGCGCATCCGCATCAACCGTCAGGCCGTCGCGCGATACGGATTGAACGTGCGCGACGTGCAGGACGTGATCGAGCTCGCCGTCGGCGGCCATTCGGCCAGCACGTACTTCGACGGGGAACGGCGCTTCGACATCACCGTCCGCTACATTCCCGAGGCGCGCACCGACGGCGAGACCATCGGCGGCATTCTCGTGACGACGAAGTCGGGCGAGCGCGTGCCGCTCGCGCAGCTGGCGAGCATCGAAGTCGTCAGCGGCGCGAGCATCATCTCCCGCCGCGAGAACCGCCGGATGATCTCCGTGCGCACGAACATCCGCGGCCGCGACCAGGGCGGGTTCGTCGCCGACGCGCAGCAGCGCTTCGCCTCGCACGTGACCCTGCCGGCGGGCTACAACGTCGACTGGGGCGGCCAGTTCGAGAACCTGTCCCGCGCGCGGCGGCGGCTGGCGTTCATCCTGCCGCTGACGATCGTCGTGATCTTCGGCCTGCTGTTCCTGACGTTCGGCTCGGTCGGCGAAGCGGGCCTGGTACTGCTGAACGTGCCGTTCTCGCTCGTCGGCGGAATCGCGGCGCTCTATCTGCGCGGCATCAACCTCAGCGTGTCGGCGGCCGTCGGCTTCATCTCGCTGTTCGGCGTCGCGGTCATGAGCGGAGTCCTCGTGATTTCAGAAATCAAACGCAAACGCATCGAGGGCATGCCGGCACGCGAGGCCGTCATCTACGGCGCGCTGTCGCAGATGCGCCCGGTGCTGATGATGATCATCGTGGCCATGCTCGGCATGGTGCCCGCGGCGCGCGCGACCGGCGTCGGATCGGACGTCCAGCGTCCCCTCGCGACCGTCGTCGTCGGCGGCCTGTGTTCCACTCTCCTGCTGACCCTCTTCGCATTGCCGGCGCTGTCGTGGATCGCGGCGCGCCGGTCGAAGGAGCCCGTATGAGCGCACCCGTGAAGATGCTGATCGTCTACCTCAACGAAGTCGACCGGCTGAAAGACGAGCCGCTGTACGAAGTCGTCATGCGCCGGCTGCGGCATCTCGAAGCCGGCGGCGCGACCGCCATGCACGGCATCATGGGCTTCGGACTGCATCATCGGATGCATCACAAGGGGCTGTTCGGGATCTCCGACGACCGGCCCGTGACGATTACGGTCGTCGACGCGGAGGCCAAGATCCGCGCGATCATCCCGGAGCTGCGGACGCTCGTGCCGCGCGGACTGATGCTGGTTGTCGACGCCGAACAGGTGGGGGACGCTTAGGGTCCGTCAGTTCGACGTTCGGAGTTCGACGTTCGCCAGCTCGGCGGGCGCGTCGATGAGGCGCTCGCGTCCGGTCAGCTTCTCCCGGGGAAACTCGCGGAAGCCGAAGCCGTACCGCGCGAGACAGATGCGGGTGCCGGCATTCCGCGCGGTCTCCCAGTCGACGAACGAATCGCCCACGAGCATCGCGTCCGCCGGCGCACACTGCACGCGCGCGCACAAGAACAGCAGTCCCGCCGGGTCCGGCTTCCGCTTCAGCGCGCCGTCGCCGCCGATCACCGCTGCGGCGTCGAAGAAGCGCGCGAGCTTCAACCCGTCCAGCACCCGCCGCGTCGCCTCCAGGGGCTTGTTGGTCAGCACGGCGAGCGGCCCGTGAGCTTTGAGTGTCGTGAGCGTCTCGGAAATCCCTGGGTATTCGCGCGTGTGATTCAGCAGGCGCCTGTCGTAGATCGCCAGAAAGCGGTCGAGCGCGTCCGGCGGCCGCTCGATTCCGGCTTCCCTGAAAAACCTGGCGACGAGCGTCGCCGCTCCCTCACCCACCATGCGGCCGATGGCGTCGATCGACAGCGGTGCGGCGCCGCATTCGGCGAGGAGATCGTTGGCGGAATCGGCGAGGTCGTGAAGGGAATCGACGAGGGTGCCGTCGAGATCGAAGACGTACAGCCGCGTCACTCGCCGTACTCGGCGAACGACGTCGGCGTCTCCCACACTTTGACGCGGACGACCGGCAGGCCCTCTTTCGTCGCGTGCTGGAAGATGAGCTGCGCGATGTGCTCCACGGTCGGATTGCTCTCGCAGATGAACACGGGCTCGCCGAGCGCCTGGAGCGGCTTCAGGAGCGGATCGTCATGGCGCAGCAGCATCTTGTGATCGAGCGCGCGATCGATCCAGCCTTTGACGATGCGCTTGATGTCGCTGAAGTCGCACACCATGTTGCGGTTGTCGAGCGAACCCGTGCGGACTTCGATTTCGACTTTCGCGTTGTGGCCGTGCGGATGTTTGCAGACGCCGTCGTAGTCGAGCAGGCGATGTCCGTAGCAGAAATCGATGCGCTTCGTCACTGAATACATACAATGTCGATTATATGTCCACGGCCGTTTTGCTCTCGGGAGGACTCGACAGCGCCGTACTGCTCGTCGACGAGGCGTCGCGCGCGAACGCCGGCGAGACGGTGCAACCAATATATATAGGCGCCGGCCTCGCGTGGGAAACGGCCGAGCGCGCCATCGTCTCGCGATTCCTGGAGCAGCAGCCCCTGCGGTCGCGCGTGCGCCCGCTGGCCGCGCTGTCCGTCGACATGCGCGACGTCTACGCCGCGACGCACTGGTCCGTGACCGGGAAGGCGCCCGCCTACCACACGCCGGATGAGGACGTGTACCTGCCGGGCCGCAACGTCATCCTGCTCGCGAAAGCCGGCGTCTTCTGCGCCGCCGCCGGCCTCGATCGCGTCGTCATCGGCACGCTGGACCACAACCCGTTTCCCGACGCGACGCCTGCGTTCCGTTCGTCGATCGCGCAGACACTCTCGCTCGGCCTCGCGCATCCGCTGCGCGTCGACGCGCCCTACGCCTCGTCGAGCAAAACGGACGTCATCCGCAGGGGTATCGCGCTCGGCGTCCCCTTCGACCTCACGCTGTCATGTATGAACCCGGTGAACCCCGTGAACCTCGAGCCCCCTGTTCATTGCGGGACGTGCAGCAAGTGCCGCGAGCGTCACGACGCGTTTCTCGAAGCGGGAGTCGACGACCCGACGACGTACGCGTCGGTCGAGTTTACGCGGGGCTGACGGCGCTGGCGACGCGCGCGGCGCCGATCGCCGGCGCATCGTCGCCGAGCGTGGCCGTGGAGATCTTCAGCGCCTCCATCATCGGGCCCGGCAGCCGGCGTCCGAGCTCCCAGAGGATCGGCTCGAGCAGCAGATCGCGGGCGCTCGCCATCACGCCGCCGAGCACGAGCGTCTCCGGATCGCAGAGGACGACAAGGTTCGAGGCGGCCATGCCGAGGTACTTCGCCGTGTCGCGCATGACCGAGATGGACACGCCGTCCTTCCCGCGCGCGGCTGCGAGAATCATGTCGGCCGTGATCGCCGTGAGATCGCCGTTCGCCTGATCCTGCACGCGCGACCGGTCCCCGGCCTTGATGCGCCACACCAGCCGCCGCACGATGCCCGCCGCGGCGACTTCGGCTTCGAGGCATCCCGCCTTCCGATAGTCTTCGCGCTCGACCGGATTCAGCGCGAGCCACCCGACGGCCGGTTCACGCCCGTTCGCGCCGACGACCGGTTCGCCTCCGCGCACGACGCCGGCACTCGCATGATCGGCGACGGCGAAATAGACGACGTGACGGGCGTCGCGAGCCGCGCCCACCCATGATTCGCCGACGGCGGCTGCAGTGCCCGCGCCCAGGATCGCGCGCTGCTGAAACAGGCCGGCGTAGCGCGACGCGAGCGCGTCGAGCACGCGCGACGCCGCGGCGTCGGTTGACGCGGCGGCGATCCCGATGGACGACGGTCCGCTCGCGGCGGGAGTGATGCGCTCGACGAGCGACATCGCGGCGGACACGACGTCCGCTCCGCGCGCGTCGACCGACGCACGCGCGGTGACCGCACCGTCTGCGGCAACCGCCGCGCCGAACACGTCGCCGTCGCGGAGTTCGACGCCGATCAACATCCGGCCGCGTTCATCATTGAACGTCCTCTCCTGTCCAGTCGCTGTGCAAGTGCAGTTTCTTTCCGTCCACCGGGAGCACCGCGGTGCCGTCCGGGTTCGGGTGAAACAGGGATCGATCGATGCGCTCGACAAGCTTGGTCAGCTGCAGCTCGTCGGGCGCCTGTATCACAAGTACACCGCTCGTCTCACCCGGCGGAAAGCGTCGATCGTCCAGATAATCGCGGTCCATCGTCACGAGCGTGCGCCGGAGGTCGTGCGCGAGCCGGTAGTGCCGGATATCGGGCGCGCGGCGCAGCTGGTCCTCTTCGAGGACGAACAGCACGTCCCAGTGGAGGCGGTGCCGCATGTGATACACGAGGCCGGCCGGAACGTTCGCGTCGGCGTAGATGCGGGGCCGCGGCGAGAGACGTTCGGCGTGCGGTGCGAGCTCCGAAGACAGCGTCCCCACGGCAAAAATAGCTTAACATCCTGCTGAGCAATGAACAGCATCGACCCGACCTGGATCTGGTTCTCGGCGGCGGCCGTCGTCATCGTCGCCGCTTTACTCGTGTGGGTGGTCGTCGCGAAGGGACGGCCGTTCACAGACGGCGACGTCTTCCGCGCGAGCCGCCTGAGCGCCGACAACCGGCTGTTTCCGACACAGGTGGCGATTACGAAAGACAGCGTCGTGCAGTACAAGCCGAAATGGATCGGCCACACCGAAGAAGTTATTCACGTCGCGCATATCGCGTCGGTGAAGATTGCCACGGGCGCTATGCTGTCGGACATCGAGATCGAAACGAGCGGCGGATCGGATCCGATCGTCTGTCACGGCCACCATAAGAGAGACGCCGTGAAGATGAAATCCCTGATCGAGCAATACCAGGGCGCGTACTACCGGAACCGGCCCGTCTAACCGATAACGAAAACGTCAGAATGGATGATTTGACCTTCAGCGCGAAGCGCGCCAGTGCCGCTGCGCCCGCTCCGGACCTCGATGCACGGTTCCGCGCACTCGTGCAGTCGCCGCTTCGAGCCGGCATCCTCCGCTATCTGAGCGCCCGCCCGGACGAGAGCTTCGGCGTCGAGGAGCTGATGCAGACGTTCGGCCGGTTGCGGCTCGACGTCGAGAACTGCGCGAGAGAGCTCGCCGAATTCGGCGTCGCCGAGCAGATCCCCGGGGATCCCCCTAGATACATCCACAAGCGGACGCCGCAGCTCTCGGACCTGCTCGATCAGTTCATGGAGCGCCGCGCGACCGTCAGCAGCGAAGACCAGTCGCCGTCGGTGCAGCGCTTCCGCGAGATGATCGGCCGCGACGAGAAGATGCTGATTGTGTTCGAGTGGATCCGCACCGCGGCCAAGTCGGACATCTCGGTGCTCGTCCTCGGACCCACGGGATCGGGCAAGGAGCTCGTCGCCCGCATGATCCACGAGCTCTCGCGACGCAGCGTCGCGAAGTTCCAGGCCGTGAACTGCGCCGCGCTTCCCGACACGCTGTTTGAATCGGAAATCTTCGGCTACGAGAAGGGCGCGTTCACCGGCGCGCACGACCGG
>DATNBT010000352.1:0-20627 GCA_035571855.1 Vicinamibacterales bacterium | reverse complement strand
CCCTGGACGAAGAACTGAATCAGGAATCCGCCGAGCGCCACGAGCGCGGTGTTCGGCGCCGCGACCCACAGCGGCACGACGATCATGCCGAACAGCGCCGAGGTGATCATCGCGCGGCGGCGTCCCGCGCGGTCCGAATACCAGCCGAACGCCAGGCCGCCGAGAATCGCGCCGACGTTGGTGATCATCGTCAGCGACGCGGTGTCGGTCGGCGTGTAATGCCGCTCGTGCTGCAGGAACGTGGGATACATGTCCTGCGTTCCGTGCGACATGAACGTCATCACCGTCATCATCAGGACGAGATAGAGGAACCGCGGCCAGTGCTTCCAGATGCCGCGCTTGTAGGTCTGCCAGTCGACGCGGTGCTCGTGCCACGCCTCGGATTCCTTCACGCGCGCGCGGATGAACAGCGACAGCAGCGCGGGAAGGCCGCCGATGAAGAACATCACGCGCCAGGCGTAGTCGGGATGCGTGGCGTGCACGGAGACGTAGACGGATCGATACGCAAGCGCCGCGAGCAGGTTGCCGAGCGCGTAGCCCTCCTGCAGCAGCCCGGACAGCAGGCCGCGCAGCCGCGGCGACGCCGACTCGAGCGCGAGCGACGCGCCGACGCCCCACTCGCCGCCCATGCCGATGCCGAAGGCGAGGCGCAGCAGCACGAACGTCATGTAGTTCGGCGCGAGGCCGCACGCCACCGAGATGATGGCGTAGAAGATGACGTTCAGCATCAGCGGAAGCCGCCGGCCGTAGCGGTCCGCGATGAGGCCGAAGATGATCGCGCCGATCGGCCGCGTGATCAGCGCGAGGCCGACGGTCCACGCGATGTCGGCGCGCGAGCGGCCGAACGCCGTCGCGACGTCCTGGACGATGAAGGTGAGGACGAAGAAGTCGAACGCATCGAGCGTCCAGCCGAGAAAGCCCGCAAGGACGGCGTTGCGCTGGTTCGCGCGCTCAGCGGCATTCATGTGCCGCGAATTATACTGGCAGTTCTCGACCGCGGCCCTGAAAGGGCCGCTCTACAGTGATGACACGACAACCGGTCCACACCGTCTACGGCGGCGCTCACCTCTTCTCTCCGGAGACGACGTCCAAGCTCGGCGCGATCGCGCTGAAGGCGCTGCGCGAGCACGCGCCCGATGCGCCGACTCTCGCGCGGGCCCTCGCGATGGAACCCGCGCTGGCTGACAAGATCTACCCGCGCGTCGTCGCGAAGCTCGAGCGCGATCCGGTCGAGGACTTCCGCATCGACTTCGAGGACGGCTTCGGCACGCGTCCCGACGCCGAAGAAGACGAGGTCGCGAAGAAAGCGGCCGCCGCCGTCGCCGCCGGAATGAACGCCGGCACGCTGCCGGCCGGCATCGGCATCCGCATCAAGAACCTCGGCGAGGAGACCGGCGCGCGCGGCCTCCGGACCTTCGAGCTGTTTCTGTCGACGCTCATCGGGCAGTCAGGCGGCGCGCTGCCGTCCGGCTTCGTCGTCACGCTGCCCAAGATCACGGCGCCGGAGCAGGTCGGCAGGCTCGTCGACGCGTTCGAGGCGTTCGAGGCCGCACACTCGCTGGTTCGAGGTTCGTTGAGGTTCGAGGTCATGATCGAAACGGCCGAGTCGGTGTTCAGCCGCGACGGCCGCATCGCGCTGCCGGAATTTATCCAGCGCGGCAAGGGCCGCATCACCGGCGCGCATTTCGGCACCTACGACTACACCGCGGCCATGGGCATCACGGCCGCGCATCAGCACATGCTTCATCCGTCCTGCGACTTCGCGAAGCACGTCATGCAGGTCGCGCTGTCGGGCACCGGCATCTGGATCTCCGACGGCGCGACGACGACGCTGCCGATTGGCAGAGATCGCGCGACGATTCACGCCGCGTGGAAGCTGCACGCGGACAACGTCCGCCATTCGCTCGTCGGCGGTTTCTACCAGGGCTGGGATCTGCATCCGGCGCAGCTGGTCACGCGGTACGCCGCGATGTACGCGTTCTTCTTGGAGAGCCTCGCGCCCGCGTCCGAGCGCCTGAAGAACTTCGTCGAGAAGGCGGCGCAGGCGACGGCCGTCGGCGGCGTGTTCGACGACGCGGCGACGGGACAGGGCCTGCTCAACTTCTTCCTTCGCGCCCTAAGCTGCGGCGCGATCAGCGACGCCGAAGCCGTGGAGACGAGCGGCCTCTCGCTCGCGGAGCTGCAGAGCCGGTCGTTTACGAAGATTCTCGAAACGCGGACGCCAGCCGGTCGCGCGTGATCTTGCGCTGCTCCTCGGCCGCGATCGCCAGCTCGGCGTGCGGGCCGTTGGACATCCGCGCGTTCATGGCGCCGACGATGTCCTCGATGGATTTATCCGCCGTGTCGATCACGAAGCTGAAGCCGAATCGGCGCTCGTAGAGTTCCGAATCGAGCACGCGGGTATTCGCGGCGAACGCCTCGAGCAGGTCCGTCTTCTTCAGCGACGCGAAGACCTCGTCGCTCTTCCGCAGCATCGCGTCGAGGCTGTCGAACGGCTGGGCCTTCAGCATCGCCGTCGCCCACTTCGTCGAGCCGCAGCACTTCAGCAGCTCCGCTTTCTTCATTACGTGCCTTCCGGCAGCAGCACCGGCCGCGCTTCGCGCTGCCAGCCTTCCTCCCACGACATCCGCGCGGACTTGCGCGCGCCCGTCCGCAGGCGCTCGAACGTCTGATCGTCGGCGGGAAACGTCTCGAAGAGATCGAACAGCACGTTCGCGAGCTGTTCGGCCGTCGAGAACAGCAGGCCGTTGCTGCCGTGGCGGACCCGCTCGGCCAGCGTGGCGCCGTAGTCGAGCGCGCAGACCGGAACGCCCGCGCCGAACATGTCCGCGATCTTCATCGGGATGTCGAGGCCCGACGACGACCGGTGGAGGCACAGGCCGAGATCCGCGCTGCCGACGACGCGCGGATAGTCTTCGGGCTCGAGCCACCGCGCGCGCAGATGCACGCGGCGCGCGGGCAGGCCGGCGAACCGCCGCTCGAACTCGGTCCGGCGCTCGCCGTCGCCCGTCACCAGAATCACGAGATCGGGAAAGCGCCGCGACGCGCCGGCCGCTTCCCAGCCGCGAATCCGGTCTTCCAGCCGCAGCACCGCGTCGATGACGACGTCGAAGTCTTCGTCTTCCGTCCAGCTCGTCGGGCAGACGAGGAAGCCGACGAGTGCGCTGTGGATCCCGAGCCGCGTGAGCAGCGCCTGCCGATAGCGCTCGCGATCGACACGCGCCATCGGCGCGAAGATCGCCGCGGGCCGGTCGTAGAGCACGCTCGCCTCCTTCAAACCGAAGCGGCTCTTCAGGAACTCCGCGAGCCCGCGCGACACGCACAGGTGCGCGTCGGCGAATCGCGCGTCGCGGCGCTCGTACCAGCGCGCGAGCCGGACGGCCGGATGCCACTGCCCCAGCCTGAGCCCGAGCACCGTGTAGCCGATGTTGTGCCAGTCGATGACGATCCGTACGCCTTTGCCGCCGAGCGTGCGCCGGACGACGTTGAGCGTCGGAAACGCCGGCGGATTCTGCACGATCACCAGCTCCGCCTTCTTCAGCTTCCGGAGCATGCGCCGCAGCCGCAGGCCGATGCGGATCGAGTCGATGACCGCAAACGGCGCGTAGCCGAGCCCCGGCACGCCGTGCCGGAGATTCGACGTCGACATGCGGTGAACGGTGATGCGCGGGTTCTCCGTCATCGCACGCGAGAGCGGCGTGCCTTCGAAGCCGACGAGATCGACGTCCACGCCAAGCGCCGCCAGCGCATGCGCGTGATACTGCATGCGTGCACTCCGGCCCAGGTCTCCAAGCGCGACGACGACGGCTCTCATTGGGGGGTGATCGAGGAGGTCCCGCTATTTTACCCGACGCTCGCCCGTGATCAGCCTCACGCCCCGCTGCATCGTCACATACGACCACGCCCACTCGGTGACGACCGTCAGGCGGTTGCGGAAGCCGATGAGCCAGAAGATGTGGAGAAACAGCCAGAACAGCCACGCGAGCCAGCCCGACGCGTGCACCGGCCCGATGTCGACGACGGCGGCGCCGCGGCCGATGGTGGCGACGTTGCCGAAGTCCATGTAACGGAACGGCTGCAGCGGCCGGCCGGCAATGGCGCGGAGGACGTTTTTCGCCGCGTGCTTCCCTTCCTGCTTCGCCACCTGCGCGACGCCCGGCAGCGGCCGGCCGTCCTGGGCGAAGGCGCAGATGTCGCCGGCAATAAAGATGTCGGGCCGGCCGGGCACGTTCAGGGTCGGCTCGGCGGCGATGCGGCCGGCGCGATCGAGCGGCACGCCCAGCGACGCCGCGAGCGGCGACGCCGCGACGCCTGCGGCCCAGAGAATCGTCTGCGCCGGGATCTTCTCGCCGCCCGCGGTGACGCCGTCCTCGTCGATCGCCGTCACGACGCTGCCGGTGCGGACCTCGACGCCGAGTTTCTTCAGGTCGTCGCGCGCGGCCGCCTGCAGCGTGTCGGGAAACGAGCCCAGCACGTGCGGGCTGCCTTCGACGAGCAGAATGCGCGCGGATTCGGGATGGATGCGGCGGAAGTCGTTCCGCAGCGCGTGCCTCGCGATTTCCGCGAGCGCGCCGGCGAGCTCCACACCCGTGGGGCCGCCGCCGACGATGACGAAGGTGAGCAGGCGGCGCTGCGCGGCTTCGTCCTGTTCCCGTTCGGCCGCTTCGAAGGCCAGCAGGACGCGCCGCCGCATTTCGAGCGCGTCGTCCAGCGTCTTCAGGCCCGGCGCGCGCGGCTCCCATTCCGGGTGTCCGAAGTACGCGTGGGTCGCGCCGGTGGCCACGATGAGGTAGTCGTACGCGATGGTCCCGACGTCGGTGACGACGGTCTTCGCGGCCGCGTCGATGGCGCGAACGTCCGCGAGCAGGACCTCGACGTTCTTCTGGCGGCGCAGAATCCAGCGGATCGGCGAGGCGATGTCGCCCGGCGACAGCGCAGCGGTGGCGACCTGGTACAGCAACGGCTGGAAGACGTGATGGTTGTGGCGGTCGAGCAGCGTCACGCGCACGGCGGCGCCATCGAGCGCGCGCGCCGCATCGAGACCACCGAATCCTCCGCCGACGATCACGACATGTGGTTCAGCGTTCATCGTTCATCGTTCATGGTTCATCGTTTGCCGTTCATCGTTTGCCGTTCCAGTGCTATCGTACCGAGGTGGCCCGCAAACCAGAACCAATTCTTGGCGGACCGGCGTCGGTCGTCGAAACCGCCTGCCCGCTCGACTGCCCGGACTCCTGCAGCCTCGCCGTCACCGTTCAGCACGGAAAGGTGATCAAGCTCGACGGATCGTCGAAGAACCCGGTCACCGGCAACTTCATCTGCGCGAAGGTGCGGAAGTTCGATCAGGTCGCGTACGGGCCGGACCGGCTCATGTATCCGGCGGTCCGCAGCGGCCGCAAGGGCCAGGGCGCGTTCGAGCGGGTCTCGTGGGAGCACGCGCTCGAGCTCGTCGCGACGAAGATGCGCGACGCGAAGGCGCGCTCGGGCGGCGAGTCGATCCTGCCGTACTGGTACGGCGGCTCGAACGGCATGCTGACGCAGGACAACTTCGACGCGCAGATCTGGCGGCGGTTCGGCACCTCGCGTCTCGCGCGGACCGTGTGCGCGGCGCCGACGGGCGCGGCGAACATGGCGCTCTACGGCAAGATGGCGTCGGTCACGTATCAGGACTACGTCGATTCGAAGCTCATCGTGCTCTGGGGCGTGAACCCGTCGACGACAGGCATTCACCAGGTGCCGTACATCAAGGACGCGCAGTCGAAGGGCGCGAAGCTGCTCGTCGTCGATCCGCGATCGACACCGCTCGCGCGGGCCGCTGAAGTTCATCTTCAAGTGAAACCGGGGACGGACGTCGCCGTCGCGCTCGCGATTCACCGGTATCTGTTCACGAACGGATTGGCCGACGAGGCGTTTCTGCGCCAGCACGCGACCGGCGCGGAGAAGCTGCGCGAACGCGCCGAGCCGTGGACGATCGACCGTGCCGCCGATGTCGCCGGCATCGATGCGTCGCTGCTTGAACGCGCCGCCAGGCTGTATGCGGAGAGCTCGCCCGCGCTCGTGCGCTGCGGCTGGGGCCTCGAGCGCAACCGCAACGGCGGCAACGCCGTGATGGCGGTCCTGGCGCTGCCGGCCGTCGGCGGAAAGTTCAAGGTGCGCGGCGGCGGCTACGCGATGAGCAACTCGGCATCGTGGCAGATCGAGCGGCCGTGGATCGCCGCCGACGAACCCGATACGCGCATCGTGAACATGAATCATCTCGGCCGCGCGCTCACCGACTACGACGATCCGCGGGTCGACGTGCTGTTCGTCTACAACGCGAACCCGGTCGCCACCGTGCCCGACCAGCATCACATCATCCGCGGGCTGCAGCGCGAGGATCTGTTCACCGTCGTCTTCGACCAGGTGATGACCGACACGGCGCTGTACGCCGACGTCGTGCTGCCGGCGACGACGTTCCTCGAAGGCTACGACTTCGCGAAGGCGTACGGACCGCTGCACATCACGCTCGGCCGGCCGGTCATCGATGCGGTCGGCGAAGCGCGATCGAATGCGGATGTCTTCGGTGAGCTTGCGGAGCGCCTCGGCCTGCTGCGCGACGAAGAGCCGCGGGGCGAGCTCGATCTGCTGGTCAACATCCTCGACGCGCTGCCGGCGTCAATCGGCGCGGACCTGCGCGCGAACGTCTCGCCCACGGCGCCGGGCGGCAACCGGCCCGTGCAGTTCGTCGACGTGTATCCGAACACGGCCGACCGCAAAGTCCATCTGTTCCCCGCGAGTCTCGAGGCGGAGGCGCCGCTGGGGCTGTACACGTTCCAGCCCGATCCGGCGACCGAGACGTACCCGCTCGCGCTGATCTCGCCGTCGAGCGAGCGGACGATCAACTCCACGCTGGGACAGCTGCCGCGTCCGGACGTCAAGCTGATCATGCATCCCGAGGACGCGCATGCGCGCGGGCTCGCCGACCGCGATCTCGTGCGGATCTTCAACGACCTGGGCGAAGTGCACTGCGAGCTGGAAGTGCTGCCGACGGTGCGTCGCGGGACCGTGAGCCTGCCGAAGGGGTTGTGGCGGCGCAGCACGCGCAACGGCGTGACGGGCACCGCGCTCGTGCCGGATACGTTGACGGATATCGCGGGCGGGGCGTGTTTCAACGACGCGCGCGTGCAAGTCGCGTCGTTGCCGACAGCGTAAAGGCCCTGTCAGGGCCGCGGGCTAGTGTTTGTGCTGATCCTGCTGCGGGACGTACTCGGGCGGTAACGCCGACCCCTCCCCGAAAAGAAACTCCTCCATCTGCTTCGCCATCAGGTCCTGCGCTTCTTTCTGCCAGGGCATGAGGCGATATTCATTGAGGATCATCTTCATGCGGTCTTCCCACATCTTCCAGGCCGCGGCGGAGATGTTGTCGTAGACGCGCTGCCCGAGCTCACCCGGCCACGGCGGCTCCTCGAGCCCCGGAAGTTCTTTGCCGAGCTTCTTGCACATCACTTTGCGTCCGCTGTCAGCCATAGGGCGATTCTACACCGGCGCGCGGCGCCAGCGTTCGAGCGAGACGTCGAGCACGTAGACGCCGCGATCGGTGACCATGCATTGCACCTGCACCGTCCCGTCGCGCAGCCCCATCGCGGCCGTCGCTCGCGAGACGGCCTGCTCGATGTCTTTCCGCATGTCGTCGGGCGCCTGCGACACGGCCGGCGGCAGTGCGCCTTCCACGTCGTACAACGACGACGCGTTGAACGTGCCGTGCCGCATCGTGCCGGCGAGCACGAACTCCAGGCCGTCGACGTAGCCTTCGACCAGCGCGGTCGAGCGATCCTCGTCGGCCTCCGACGAAAACTCCACCGACGCGAGAAGCCCGCGCAGCTCCTGAAACACGCGGACGAACGACGGCCCGTCGTCGACGCGTGTGACGCCGCGGCCGCCGGTCGGGATGACGGGCTTGATCATGCACGGGAACGCCACCATGCCCGCGAGCGCGGCGGGGTCGGCCGAGAACGACGTCGGAAAGAACCACGGCACGAGCAGATCGGTGTCGCGCAGCCGCTCGCGTGTGAGCAGCTTGTTGCGCGCGATCTCGACGGCGGCTGGTGGATGCCCTGCAGGAATGCAACATTCTGTCACGGCGTTTGAGACTCGATGTAAGCTCGCTCGCGCATGGGAAAACACCCGAAGGGCCTCTACGTTCTGTTCTTCACCGAGCTGTGGGAGCGGTACAGCTTCTACTCGATGATGGCGATCCTGTCGCTCTACATGAACGAGTCGCTGCACTTCGACGTCGCGCACGTCGGGCGCATCTACGGGCTCTACACGGCGGGCGTGTACTTCCTGCCGCTGTTCGGCGGGCTGCTGGCCGATCGCGTGTTCGGATTCAACCGCGCGATCATCGGCGGCGGCGTGCTGATGATGCTCGGGCACCTCGTGCTCGGCGTCGAAGCCCTGCCCTTTTTCTATCTCGGCCTCGTGCTGCTCGCGTCGGGCAGCGGCCTGCTGAAGCCGAACCTGTCGACGCTCGTCGGCAATCTCTATCGCCACCGGCCCGAACTGCGCGATCAGGGCTACAGCATCTACTACATGGGCATCAACATCGGCGGCTTCATCTCGCCGATTACCGTCGCGTGGATCCGGATGCGGTACGGCTACAGCCCCGCGTTCATGTCGGCCGCCGTGGCCATGGTGATTTCGCTCGTCATCTACACGACGTTCAATCACCACCTGCGCGAGGCCGCGCAGAAAGTGGATGAAGACGCCGCGGCGGCCGCGGCCGTCGACGGGAAGGACGCGCGCCAGCGCGTGATCACGCTGCTCGTCGTGTTCGTGATTTCGACGGTGTTCTGGCTGGCGTGGTACCAGATCTTCTACACGTTCACGTTCTTTGCGCGCGACAACCTGACGACGCGGATCGCGCCGGAACAGTTCTCGAGCTTCGAATCGTTCGGCGTCATCGTCTTCACGCCGCTGTTCGTCGTGCTGTGGGCGTGGCTGATGCGGCGCAACGCCGAGCCGTCGACGCCGGTGAAGATGCTGCTGGGACTGGCCCTGCTCGCCGTCGCCTTCTCCGTCCTCGGCACGGGAAGCCTGCTCGGCGGCGACACGGGGCGCGTGACCTCGACGTGGCTGATCGCGACGAACCTGATCATGGCGTTCGGCGAGATCGCGCTCAGCCCGATCGGCATGTCGCTCGTCAACCGTCTCGCGCCGCCGCGCTCGCGCGGACTGCTCATGGGCGGCTGGTTCGTCAGCCTCGCGACGGGCGGGTATCTGGCCGGACAGATCGGCGTCTTCTGGGATCGCGTGCCGCACCATCAGTTCTTCTTCGGCGTGGCGGCGACGCTCGTCGTCGTCGGGCTTCCGCTCAGCTTTCTGACGCCGCAGATCAAGCGCACACTCGCACGAGCCGAAGCCTGAGATCACATACGAGCCACGGAGACACAGAGACCGGGATCAATCACAGAGCCAGAGGGTCACTGAGCACAACAAGTACTGATCTCGGTGTTCCTCGTCTCTGATTTCCCTCTGTGCCTCTGTGGCCCGTACGTTGATCTAAGATCCGGCCTATGGCCCTCGAGGAATACCGTCGCAAACGCGACTTCACAAAATCGCCGGAGCCGAGCGGCGAGAAGACCCCGAAGAAGAAAACGCCGAAGCTGTTCTTCTGCGTCCAGAAACACCTCGCGAGCCACCTGCACTACGACTTCCGCATCGAATGGAACGGCGTGCTGCTGTCGTGGGCGGTGCCGAAGGGGCCGTCGCTCGATCCGAAGACGAAGCGGCTCGCGATGCACGTCGAGGATCATCCGATCGAGTACGGCACCTTCGAAGGCGTGATCCCGGAAGGCTACGGCGCCGGCATCGTCATGCTGTGGGACGAAGGCACCTGGACACCGGAATCCGAGGACGTCGACGCGGCGCTGAAAAAGGGCGACCTCAAGTTCACGCTCGACGGCTACAAGCTCAAAGGCTCGTGGGTCCTCGTGCGCACGCGCGCCTGGGGCGGCAACAAAGACGATGGCCGCAACTGGCTGCTGATCAAGCACAAAGATGAATGGGCCGGCGACGTCGACATCACGGCGTTCGCGCCGAAAAGCGTGAAGAGCGAAGGCGACTTCGAGGACATCCTCGCCGAGGACACGCCGGCGATCTGGAAATCAAAGGGCGCAACCAAGGGCGGCGACGCGAGTAAGATGCTCGCCGGGATCATCGAGAAGGCGGCGAAGATCAAGGCCGCGCGCTCGGCGGCCCCGAAGAAAAGTACAAAGACAAAGACAACAACGAAATGAAACGCCGCGCATTCATCCAGACCACGTCCATGGCTGCTGTCGCCGCAAAATGGAGCGCGAGCCTTCAGGCGAGCGACTCCCTCAAGGCCCTCACCTTCGACACCTTCGGCACCGTCGTCGACTACCGCGGCAGCATCATCGAAGAAGGACAGGCGCTCGGGAAGGCGAAGCGCCTCACCGTCGACTGGGAGAAGTTCGCCGACGCGTGGCGCGCAGATTATGCGCCGTCGATGAACCGCGTGCGGACCGGACAGCTGCCGTGGACGACGCTCGACCGGTTGAACCGCATCATCCTCGATCGCCTGCTCGTGGAGTACAGGATCACCGGCCTCACGCAGGAAGAGATCGAGGACTTCAACCACGTCTGGCACCGGCTCAAGCCCTGGCCCGACGCGGTCGGCGGGCTCACGCGTCTGAAGAAGAAGTTCACGATCGCGCCGCTGTCGAACGGCAACGTCTCGCTGCTCACCGACGTCGCCAAGCACGCGGGCCTGCCGTGGGATCTCGTCATCGGCGCGGACCTCTCGCATCACTACAAGCCTGACAAGGAGGTCTATCTCACCGCCGCGAGCCTGCTCGAACTGCCGCCGCAGCAGATCATGATGGTCGCCGCGCACCAGGACGACCTGCGCGCCGCCAGAGGACTCGGCTTCAAGACCGCGTTCGTGAAACGGCCGAAGGAAGGGCCGAACGGCGATCACCGTCCGATCGAGCCTGGCTGGGATTACGTCGTCAACGACTTCAACGAGCTGGCGGCCAAGCTGGGGGCCTGATCACGGCACTACACATTCCAGCCATGCGGGCCATTCCAACCCGCGCGCGTAATTTCTTCGATCACTTCGCGCTGCCGGTCCGACAGCGCCACCGAATCGGCGCACAACTCCACGCGCTCGCGTCCGTCCGGCTCGACGACACGGAGTTCGAATCCTCCGACTGATGCGGGCACGGCTTCGCACCGCAAGTACGTCCCGCCGCGTTCAAACCACCAGAACATCGCTTCTCCCCTTCGTTACGCTGCAGTCGGCGAGTCGTCGTCCGCCGGCGGTTCGTGGGCTTCCTGGCCGAGCGACGCGCCTTGCCGCTCGATGGCGAGGACGAGCTGATGGAACTGACCGCGCACTCGACGTTCTGACGGGCCGTCGCCAAGTTGCTGCAACGCGCGTTCGAGACTGCGCATCGCCCACGCGACGGTCACTGCCGGATCCTGATCGGTTGTCTGCACCTGATGGCCGGTTACAACGTCCATGCCGTCCGCTTCCTGCACACGACTGCACGCGGCTGCGACGCGCGAATGCCGTTTTGAGACGCGCGATTGACCATTCTGCAATTCGTCAGGGCTCGCCGATCTCCGCGATCGGCGTCGAGCGTGCTCTTCAATTCCCCAATAAACGCCGCGAGAGCACGGACCAGATCGCAAACGACAGGCGCAGGCGATCGTGCCGCGCGATGTCGCCGGTCCAGAACTCTCCGCCGACAAGCTCGCAATGCGGCGGCAGCCTGCCCGGCTCGAGCGGCTGCTTGCGTTCTTCCGCATAGCGCTCGAGCACCGCGGGCGAGGGACGCGCGGTGTTGACCATCGCGACGTCCACCTTCCTTTTGATCGCCTCTTCGATGCGCGCGACCGCGTCCGCCGCCGTGAAGCCGGCCATGCCGCCGCCTTCGGTGAGCAGGTTGGCGATGAAGATCACCGGGCCGGTCGTCTGCGCGATCGCTTCCGGCACGCCGTGCACGAGAAAATTCGGCATCAAGCTCGTATAAAAACTGCCCGGACCGATGATGATCGCGTCGAAGCCGCCGATCGCTTTCGCCACGATTGGATGAATCGACACCGGCGGCTCGAGCCACACGAGCTTCACGAGACGGCCCGACGTCTGCCCGGCGTCCACTTCCACTTCGCCTCGCGTGATCGAGCCGTCGCCGTACTCGGCGCACAGCTGCGCGCTCTCGACCGTCACCGGCCACACGCGCCCGCGGCAGCCGAGCAGCGCCCGCAGTCCGTCGACGGCGTTCAGGAAGTCGCCGCTGTAGCTCTGCATCATCGACAGCAGCAGGTTGCCGCCGGTGTGCCCGCCCAGGCGCGCGTGCTCGAGCGTCGGCAACCTCGCAAGCAACACGCGCCGCGCTTCCCGCGTATTACGTGACAAGGCCAGCGCGCACTTGAGGATGTCGCCCGGCGGCAGGACGCCGAGCTCGTCACGCAACTGGCCGGAGCTGCCGCCGCTGTCGAACATGGTGACGACGGCGTTGACGTTCAGCCAGGGATTGCTTTTCAGGCCGCCGAGGACGCTGGGCATGCCCGTGCCGCCGCCAAAGCAGCCGATGCTCAGCTCGCGCAGACGCATTCGTTAATAATACTTGTATGACCCACAGTTCATCGGCGCACGGAACCTTCGACACGCTCGAACGCGATCTCACGGAGATATTCGGCGGCCGCCTGCAGTCGCTCGTGCGCTACGGGTCGAAAGCGGCGCTGCTGCACACGCTGGCCGTCGTCGACAGCCTGACCGCCGCGGACCTCGCCGCCTGCGCGGCGCGTGTCGCCGCCTGGCACGACGAGCACCTCGCCACGCCGCTCGTCCTCCCCGCCACGGAACTTCAGCAGTCGCTCGACGTCTTTCCCTTCGAGCTGAGCGCGATCATCGCCGACCACGTCGTCCTCTCGGGACGGAACCCCTTTGCCGGTCTGCGCGTCGAACCGAGCGACCTGCGCTGGGCCTGCGAGGTGCAGGCGCGCAGCCACCTCCTGCACCTGCGCGAAGGCTACATCGAGGCCCGCGGACGCGACGACGCGCTGAGCGTGCTGATCGTCAATTCCGCCCCGGCGTGGGCGTCGCTCCAGGAGAACATCGGGCGGCTCGAACACAAAACCGCCGTCACCGACGAGGTCACCCGGCTCGTCGGCGTCAAAGAGATCTCGAACGAGGAAGCGTCGCGCATCTTCCCGAAATACCTGCAGGACGCCGAACGTCTCACGCAGTACGTCGACGGCTGGACCGCGAAATGAGGACGACGCGCTTCTGCCTTCGGGCTCTTTTGAGCCTCCAGCTCTTAGCCCTCAGTCCTCTCGCACGGGCGGCCGATCTTCCGGAACTGACCCAACCGGTCAACGACTTCGCGCACGTCATCGACGCGCAGAGCGCGCAGGGCATCGACCGCCTCAGCCGCGCGCTGCAGAAGGCGTCCGGCGACGTCGTCGTCGTCGCGACCGTGCCGACGATCGAAGGCTACGGCGACATCCAGGAATACGCGACGAAGCTGTTCGAAAACCACGGCAAAGGCGTCGGCGACAAAGGCAAGAACAACGGCCTGCTCATCGTCCTGGCGTTGAAGGAGCGCAAAGTCCGCGTCGAGACCGGCTACTCGCTCGAAGAGTTCATCACCGATCGCTTCGCCGGCGAGACGATCCGCCAGGTCATGATTCCGGAGTTCCGCAGCGGCGGCTATGGACAGGGCCTGCTCGCCGGCACCGCCCGTATCGTCGGCCGCATCGCCAAGGCACGGGGCGTGACGCTGCAGGACGTGCAGGTGCCGACCGATGACGAGGAAGGCGGCCGGCCGGCGAACTTCCCGACCATCATCCCCGTCCTCATCTTCGTCGCCATCCTCATCATCAGCCGCATCGGAGGCGGTCCTGGTGCGGGGTTGCTGCTCTGGGGCCTGGGGCCCTGGAGCCGCTGGTCGAGCGGCGTCGGGTCGTTCGGCGGCGGACGCGGCGGCGGCTGGGGCGGCGGTGGATTCGGCGGCGGATTCGGCGGCTTCGGCGGAGGCGGCAGTGGTGGCGGTGGCGCCAGCGGAGGCTGGTAGGATGGAGCTTATGAACAGATCGCGCAGGCTTGCGGTTCAGATGCTGGCACTGGGACTGATCGCGCTCCCGCTGTCAGGCTGCTCGTACAACAGGTTCGTCGGGCAGGAAGAAGCGGTCAAGGCGCAGTGGGCGCAGGTGCAGAACCAGCTCCAGCGCCGCAACGACCTGATTCCCAATCTGGTCGAGACCGTGAAGGGCTACGCCACGCACGAGGAGAGCGTCTTCAAGGAAATCGCGGACTCGCGCTCGCGGCTGCTCAACGCGAAGTCGCCTGAAGAGACGATCGCCGCGGCGAATCAGCAGACGTCGGCGCTCGGCAGGCTGCTGCTCGTCGTCGAGAACTATCCGAATCTGAAAGCCAACGAGCAGTTCAACGGCCTGATGGACGAGCTGACCGGCACGGAGAACCGAATCGCCGTCGAACGTCAGCGCTACAACGAACGCGTGCAGGAGTACAACACGTCGCGCGGCCAGTTCCCCGGTCTCATCACGGCGAAGATGTTCAAGTTCAAGGACTACCCGTTCTTCGAAGCGCCGCCCGCGGCCACGCAGGTGCCGAAAGTGGACTTCTCCAAGAAGTCGTAGGATGACCCCGTTCGAGCGGCGGCTGTGGTCGGGCCGCCGCTACTTCGTCTCCGATCTGCGAATCGTCTCCGGCCGCGTCGAGATCGCGCTCGACGATGCCGGAGACGTTCAGCGTACGGAGACGCCCGTCCAGCGCGTGCTCGGCCTCTCGACCATCCACATCCATTCCAGGAACCCGCGTGTCGCCGGACTCACGCTGCCGAACGTCCGCCGCGGCCAGCAGCTTGCCGCGCTGATCGAACTCGTCGCCTCGGATCCGTACGCACGCGTCGAATCGATCGCGCGGGAGACGATGGCGTGGGAGCCGCGTGTGTCGACGCCGGGCAAGCGTGAGGCGCTGACGGCGATTGCGCTGGTCGTCGTCTCGTTTGTCGCGGTCGTCGTCGGACTGCACGGCAAGACGCCGGGCGTGACGTATGCACCGGACGACGCGATCTACCCCGGCGGCGTGAAGCGCGAACACGCCGACATCGTCCGCTTCATGCAGACGGCCGTCATGCCGTGGGCGCGGCAGGCGCTGGCGCCGATTGTCGGCTCGCCGGACAAAGTGACGTGCAACACCTGCCACGGTGCGCACGCCGACGCGAACGGCTGGCACATGCCCGCCGTCGCGGCGCTGCCGCGGCCGGTGGTGCGCGAAGCGGGCTGGGAAAATTTCGGCGGCCCGATCGACGCCCAGATGCGCAACGCGTTCTACGGCTATTCAGCCGAGCCGGACAAGGCGACGAAGGCCGGTTACATGCGCGAGGTCGTGATGCCGGGCATGGCGACGCTGCTGCATCGACCGCCGTACGACTTCACGCGCACCTACGAATACAACCGCGAGCGGTTCGCGTTCGGGTGTTATCACTGCCACAATCCTGGGCGGACCTGAAGGTCCGGCGGCACAGCTGGGATCGCGGAAGAGCATCGGAGCTGTGCCGCGGGACTCGCGGCCGCCGCGGGGTTCCCAGCTGTGCCGCGGGACCTTTAGGTCCCGCTTCGCGGCCGTATGATCAAAACCGATTCGGTATTCTGCTGAATCGCCTGCTGAGAAAAAGAAAGCGGAAAGTACTCGCCGGCGGCCCAGAGCTTCGCAAGATCCGAGAAGTGCGGGCTGCGCGGCCACTCCGACTGTCCCGGCGCGTTCGTCGCGACCGAGCGATCCCAGTCGGCGAGGTCGATGATCTGCCGGAACGACGGCCCGATGTCGACGTTCGATCGCGTGGAGACCGCCATCACCGTGCCGGCGTAGCCGCCGATCGAAAACGGACCGACGTTGAACAGCCGCCGCGTCGCCGGCGAGATCGCGAGCGGATGTTTGAACGTGATTGCCGGGGTCGTGGAAGACGCGTTGCCCGCAATCGCCAGCGCATCGAGGATCAGCGCGCCCGGCGCCTTCATCGCATCGTCCAGATCGAATTCCGTCCGTCCGACGTAGTCGTCGAGCACCGCTGCAGGCACGCGCGCCTCGGCAATCTTCCGCCACAACGCGCGCTCGAACCTGACATACAGCGAAGCCGCCGGAGCGTCCGCCGTGACGCGGCGATCCCACGTCAGCAGCGCGTGGCGCGCCTCCTCCACCCGCGGATCTTTCGAGCTGAGGGACCGAAGCCGCGGCAGTAATTGCTCGGCATTCCACGCGACGACGTCGTGCTGCTGACGTTTGATGTCGTCGATGGACATTTTCCCGGCGCCGCCCAGCAACTGCACGAGCCGGCTCGTCCTCGCCCGGTTCGCGTTCGCGGCGACGACGAACGCCGCCGACCCCGGGCCGATGGCGCTCGCGTCCGCATAGACGAAGTCCACGGCGGGCATCTTCCACTGCGCGATCGCGTCTTTCAGTTCGGCGATCGTCCGCGCGCGATCGAGTCTCAGCGCGCCGAGCTCCGCCGCGTTGCCCGGCTCGAACCCGCGCCACGCGAGCGTGAACACGAGCTGATGCGCGCGATCCGACCCGATGACGACGCCGCTGCGCGTGTACTCACGCACGAACGCGACCGGCTTCGACTCGCCCTTTACGTAAATCGGATCGGCGATGCGCTCGACGACGGCGGCCGCCGGCTCGATGTGGAGGTCCTGCGTGTCGGCGGACGCGGCAGTCGTCGCCCACGCGACATGGTCGTTGTGTCCCATGGCGACGCCGGGCAGCCACGGCGACGTCGCACCGATGACGTTCCAGCCGGGCGCCTGCAGATGAACGATGTAGCGCAGCGACGGGTTCGCGAGCGGCCGGTGCGGATCGCCCGCCAGCAGCGGCGCGCCGGTTGCGGTCCGCGATCCGGCGACGGCCCAGGCGTTGGAGCCGCCGCTCTTCCCACCGACGTTCGTAGCGTCCGGCGTCAGCCGGGCGTTTGCCGCGAATGTGAGAAAGAACGGCGTCGTGCCGACGCGTCTGAGCGCGTCGGTCAGGACGTCGCCGACCGCGCCGGCGTCGAGATCGGCGCGAAGACCGCGTGGAAGCTCGCCCGGCATCAGCGCTTTCGCGCGCGGCTCGCCCACCGCTCCGGCCAGCTGGGCGCGGAACGCCTCGAGCGGCGCGTCGCCGCTCGCGAGAAACGCGTCCGTGCGATTCAGCAGATCCGCCGCCGTCCACAGCTCAGGGCGCCAGCCCGCCAGCGCGAATTCCTCCGGCAGGTCCTCACGCGCGCGCACGACCCACGCGTTGATGCCGTTCACGAACGCGTCGGCGATCTCCTTCCCGTCGGCGCCGTAACTCGCCCACTCCGCGGCCGGATCGCCGTGATACTGCATGCGGCGCGTCATCGCATCGCGATCGATGAAGTTGGGGCCGAGCACCTGCGCGAGCCGTCCCTGGACCGACCGCCGCCAGAGATCCATCTGGAACAGCCGGTCCTGGGCCTGCACGAATCCCTGCGCGAAAAACAGATCGTGAGTGGTCTGCGCCGTGATGTGCGCGATGCCCCAGCGGTCGCGGACGATGCGGACCGGCTGCGTGAGGCCGGTGACGGCGAGCTCGCCGGCGGCCGGCGGCAGCGGCGAGTCGTGCCGCGCGGGGGCCGGCGGCGCGGGCCGGCCGCATGCGGCCGCCAGGAGCGCGCCAAGTAAAATGACGTTAATGGCTCTCAAGGACACGCTGCTCTCGGAGTTCGATCACGAGATGGGCACGACGCGGCGCCTGCTCGAGCGGATTCCCGACGCGCAGATCGGCTGGAAGCCGCACGACAGGTCGATGACGCTCGCCGGACTGGGCACGCATCTGTCCAATCTCCCCAACTGGGGCACCACGATTCTCACCGAGGTCTCGTACGATCTCGCGGCCGGCCCGCCCAACCTCACGCCGTCGGCGAGCCGCGGCGAGATTCTCTCCAACTTCGACACCGCCGTCGCGAAAACGCGCGCGGCCCTCGACAGAACGGACGCCGAGCTGGCCGCGCAGTGGAAGCTCAGACGCGGCGACCAGGAAATGTTTTCGATGCCGCGCGCGGCCGCGTTCCGCATGTTCGTGCTGCACCACATCATTCATCATCGCGGACAGCTGAGCGTGTATCTGCGGCTCAACGACGTCCCCGTGCCCGCCATCTATGGACCGACCGCCGACGAAGGGTAACGCATTCATCCCGCGGCCGTCGCTTCGGAGCGGCCACTGGATGACGATCTTCAGCTGGGGCAACCCGCGCTATTTCCCGCGCCTGCCGACGCCGGTCCGCCGGTACTTCGACGTGGATGGCGACGCACGCGTCATCGCCGACTGCCACTGGCAGCCGGAGCCGTGGACGCGGCCGACGATTCTCGCGCTGCACGGGCTGAACGGGTCGAGCGACGCGCACTACATGCGCGGCATCGCGTCGAAGGCGTTCGATCGCGGGATGAACGTCGTCCGCCTGAACCAGCGCAACTGCGGCGACACGGAGCACCTGTCGAAAGGCCTGTTTCATTCCGGCCTGACGCACGACGCGCGGCAGGTGATCGCCGAGCTGACCGCCGTCGATCGCCTGCCGGCGATCGCGGTGGCCGGCTACTCGCTCGGCGGCAACCTCGCGCTCAAGCTCGCCTCGGAGTACGGCGGCGACGCGCCGCGCGAGCTGCTCGGCGTCGCGGCGGTGTCGCCGATCATCGAGATCGGCGAATGCGTGAAAGCGCTGGAGCGGCCGGAGAACCGGCTGTATCAGTGGAACTTCGTGAAGGACCTGAAGCGGCGGATGCGCCGGAAGGAACGCTACTGGCCGGGCCTGTTCGATCTCAGCCGGCTGTCAGCGGTCAGGACGGTACGGGACTTCGACGAGGCATTCACGGCGCCGTACTTCGGCTTCAAGGGCGCCGACGACTACTACTACCGCGCGAGCGCCATGCGCATCATCGATCGCCTGCGCGTGCCGGCGCTCGTCATCACGTCGGAGGACGACCCGTTCGTGCCCTCGCAGCCGTTCCACGATCCGAAGATCACAGGCAACCCGCACATCGAGCTCGAGCTCTGCGCGCACGGCGGTCACTGCGGATTCGTGGGCCCAGCATCCGCCGGGGACGACGGATACTGGGCGGAACGGCGGATTGTGGATTTCGTCTATCGCTTGGCGTGAACTTCGATTTTCGACGCCATGTTTCCGGCGTTGTCGTCGCGGTAGGTCACCGTCACCTCCGCGCCGTTTGACGTCGCGAGGCCGGCGACGTTGTTCTCGGCGCCGGTGACGATCGTCCGCTCGTCGTACTTGAACAGCATCTCGGCGCCGCTCGCGCTCTTCACCGAGAACGTCATCGACTGCGGGTTCACGCGCGACAGCTCGCCGGTGACCGAGGCCGGCTCGGCTTCCTTGCTGCCGCGGTCGCGATCCTGGCTCGAGCGGTCGCGATCGGTGGTGTTGGGGTTCGGCGCCTGCTGCGAGCTCGACTGCAGCGCGGGCGCCGCGTGCGCCGCAGCGTCGTGCGTGGCTGCGCCGAGGAAGAGACCTGCCGTAAACGCCGCGCTCCACGTGACTGTCCTGATGAGTTTCATCCGCGTCCTCCTCCAGATTTTCCCGACCGGTGACGCGGTGCAAGCTTGATGCTCACGCCGATCGTTGATACTCTTGCGGCTCCCCCGGTTCGTCCATGTGCAAACGACTCGGCCGTATGTTTCCGGTTGCCGTGTGTGCGTGCGTGCTCGCGTGCGCGTCAAACGCACACGCCGGCGATCAGCAGGCGCGCATTCAGCGCCTCGTCGACGATCTCAAAGCGCAGCTGTCGATCGGCCAGCCCGTCAGCGTGGCCCTCGTCGCGACGAACCCGAAGCTCTTCTCCGTCGTCCCGGCTGAACAGGACCACCGGACGTTTCTACTCTCGGTCGAGGAAGATTTTGCGCGGACGCTGACCGACGACGAACTGCGCGCGGCCGTCGCGCACGAGCTCGGCCACGTGTGGATCTTCACGCACTTTCCGTATCTGCAGACCGAACAGCTCGCCAACGACATCGCGTCGCGCGTGGTGAGCAGGGACAGCCTCGCGCCGCTCTACGACAAGGTCTGGAGGAAAGTCGGCGTTGCTGGCGATTAGACGGGCCTGAAGCCGTACTACGATCGTGGTGCAGGCCTTCAGGCCTGCCTCACAATTGCGTCAAGCTCAGCGTATTGCCGTCGGGATCCTTGAACCAGGCGATGCGCGCGCCGCTCGGCGACGTCCAGATGCCGAGCTTGTCCTGGCCCATCCCGTCGTACCGCTGAAACTTCACGCCCTTCTTCTTGAGCGCGGCGACGGACACTCCGAGGTCTTTCACCTGCCATCCGACGACTGTGTACGGCGGCGGGACAACTTCATCGACCCGCTGTACGCGCAGCATCGTACCGTTCGCGTCGAACACGAGCGCGAACGGGCCGTCGTCGATCAGACGCAGTCCGAGTTTGTCGCGATAGAAGCGCCGGGCCCTGGCCGGCGATGCCGTCGCGGCGAATGCCACGAGCTTCTGTGACGCCAGACTCATAGTCCGAGATGCTCCATCAGAAGCCGCGCGAACTCCGGGCCTTTGCCGGACTCTTCGTGCTTGAAGTACA
>DATNBT010000351.1:0-3789 GCA_035571855.1 Vicinamibacterales bacterium | reverse complement strand
GGTCCACAATTACCAGCTTCATCGTGCAGGGCGATGTATCAAAGCCGTTGCCACTGCTGAGCTGGCGCGTGACCGACACAGACGTACGTGCATGTCCGCTCAAGTCCGGTGTTTTGGGTCGGCTGCCTTCGGGCGGGCGGTCTCGATGTGAGACAGCTGCTGACGAAATTAGCGTGCAGGCATTAACGGGTCTCTACCGTCACGGCGGCGTCGAGCTTCATCGCGAGCGGCGCGAATGCCGGCGTCGGACCTTTCCATCGAAGCGTATCGACGCCGTCGAACAGCGGGATTCCGGTTCGCAGCGTCGCGAGATCGCGGAAGAGGAGCGCCTGTTCGCGCTCGCGCTCGAGCGTCGCCGCGAGCGCGGCCGGTCTCGTCGCGTTCACGTTCCAGGTTCTCCAGTCGGAGGGAATCGATTCGATGTGCCCGTACTTCGCGAGCACCGCGGCCGTCGATCGCGCGCCCCAGCCGGCGAGACCGGGATACCCGTCCGCGGTGTCGCCGACGAGCGCCAGGTAGTCGGGGATCGACGCCGGCGGGACGCCGAACTTCTTCACCACGTCGGCTTCGGCGCGAATCGTCCGCGCGCGGCGATCCATCTGGACGACGCGCGTGCCGCGGACCGACTGCGCGAGGTCCTTGTCCGGCGTGCAGATGAAGACGCGCAGCACGCGCGGGTCCGCCTCCGCGATCGCCGCCGCCGACGCGAGCGCGTCGTCGGCTTCGAACTCCACCATCGGCCAGACCGCGACGCCGAGCGCGGACAGCATCTCCTCGAGCAGCGGAAACTGCGCGAACAGCTCCGGCTCGATGCCGTCGCCGGTCTTGTAGCCGGGGTAGAGCTCGTTGCGGAACGACTCGATGCAGTGATCGGTCGCGACGCCGATGTACGTGTCGCCGACCGTCATCATGCCGAGCAGCGATCGGAGGACGCCGCGTACCGCGCCGACTTCACGTCCGTCGCGATCGCGCGCGGACGGTACGGCGTAGTAGTGGCGGAACAGCTCGTAGGTACCGTCGATCAGGTAGACGTCCATCAATCGACCTTCGAGCAGACGATCTCGCCGTGAGTGATCGCGAACCAGCCGTCCGCGGCCGCGGCCCAAGCGCGCCACGCGGCGGCCATCTCCGACAACTCCTCGGCCGTCGCTCGCCGCTCGGCGATCGCCTGCGTCGCGATCGCCGACGTGGTCATCCGATCGGCCCACAGGCCGCCCCACCAGTGTCGATCCTCCGGCGTTGCGAAACACCACGCTGACGCCGAGGCCTTCACGTTCGTAAAGCCGGCCTGCTGCGCCCACGAGAGCAGACGTCGTCCGGCGTCGGGTTCGCCGCCGTTCGCCCGCGCGATGTCGTGGTACAGCGCGAGCCACCGGTCCAGGCGCTCGTCGGCCGGATGCCAGGTGAACGTCGCGTAGTCGGAATCGCGTGCGGCGACGATGCCGCGCCGTGAGACGACGCGGCGCATTTCTTTCAGCGCGCCGACGGGATCGGGCACGTGCTGCAGCAACTGGTGCGCGTGGACGATGTCCCACGACGCGTCTTCGAACTGGAGGCGGTAGACGTCGCCGGCGGCGAAGTCCGCGTCCGGGTAGTCGCGTTGCGCCGCGGCGATGATGTCCGCGGAGCTGTCGACGCCGACGACGCG
Organism: Vicinamibacterales bacterium; assembly: GCA_035571855.1. Classification (GTDB taxonomy): domain Bacteria; phylum Acidobacteriota; class Vicinamibacteria; order Vicinamibacterales; family CAVVIG01; genus DATNBT01. The sequence goes on along the minus strand of DATNBT010000351.1, from coordinate 2,141 downwards.
GCCTGGCGCGAGGCGTTGCGCGAGATCGGCCGTGATGTTGCCGGGACCGCATCCGACGTCGAGCAGACTCAGTCCCGGCTTCAGGTGCGGCAGCAGATACGCGGCGGAGTTTTCCACCGTTCGCCAGCGGTGCGAACGGAGGACGCTTTCATGATGTCCGTGGGTGTAGCGTTCCATCAATCAGTACAGCGGCAACGGAAATAACGACGTTTGCGCGCGCGGAGATTGGCAGCATTTGTGCTCGTGCACGATGCACCGATCATGTCCACACGATTTGTAAAATTATCCTTCATTCTTGCCGCGATCTTTTTTACGGGCGCGTGCAGCAGCAGCACGACGTTGCCGTCGGCGGCGATCTCGGATCTTTCCGTCGCCGGCACGGCGCCCGGCGTCGGCACTTCGTCGCAGTACGCGGCGTTCGTCGTCCGCGCGAACACGGCGATCTCGGAGAACGTGACGTCGCTGGCTACCTGGTCGTCGTCCAACACGGCCGTCGCGACGGTGTCGTCGGGTCTCGTCAAGGGCGTGACCGCGGGGACGATCACGCTCACGGTCACATATCAGGGGAGTACGGTGTCGGAAAGCGTGACGGTGGCGAATTAGGCGGCGAGCCCCCGGCACATCCGGGGGCTCCTGCTCGTGCAACAGGGGTGTGGCTTACCGGCTGACCTGGACGCTGGCTCCGCCGCTGGGGCCTTTGTTAGGGCCGCTGCCAAGGACGTCACCGTTGGACACAAGCTTGACCCAGAGCGAGCCGTTGCCCTTGTAGTACGAAGTGTCGCCGGCATTGCGGAGTGCATCCAGGCTGCTCTGCTCCGTGCCCGACGCCGCGGTGGTGAATCCCGGCAGCTCAAACATCACCCACGAGCCCTTATCCAGTTCCGTCACGCTGAGGGACAGGGACGGCCTTTCGGTGGTGACCTTGTACTCGGTGCCCGCTCGTACGTTGGTTGCACCGGCGACTGGGAATTCCTTGCCGTTGCGGCTGAGAACGGCTAGCGGCTGCGCAGGCGCGCCTCCGAGCCGGCCAAGCCTTGCACCAACAACGACGCCACGGCCGCGACCCCCGGCTCCCGCGGGAGCGCCGCCGGGCGCGCCGCCGCGACCCGCCGGTCCGCCAGGACCTGCACCACGACCGCCACCGGCGCCCGCGCCAATCGTCATCCGCCCGACGTCGCCCGTACACACCTCAGCGTTCCAGGTGGACTTCGCTTCGCAGCCTTCGTCGCTTACGATTCCGCCGTCGATGACGACAAAGGAATTGGGAACACCGCTCACCGAGCCGTCCTTGTCGTGGAACACCGAGCTCTTATAGCTCCCGTTGCCGTAATCATCATTGCTCCACTTGTATTCCATCGGGGGGAAATACACCGGCTTGGCGTTGATGAACTTCGCGCGCTGTACGGTGTTGTTGGAGCTCATGCCGAAGCTGGTATACAGCAGGTACGAGATCGCTCCCGTCTTGCGAGTGGCGTTGTCCTGGTAGTTCACGAAGGTGTCGTTGTCCAGTTCGTGATGGAAGTCGTAGAACTCGTAGCCGCGGATCGGAAAATCCGCGAGTTCGGGCTCCGGCAAGCTGCGGCCGTACGCGATCTCGGCCGGCGTCCTGGGGTTGCCGACGTTCTCGCTTTCGCCCACGAACCGCGAGTCAACCACGCGTGACGTGTAGGGGGATTGGCCGAAGTTGCCGGACGCATGTGTGTAGCCGATGGCGTTGTCGGCCATCTTCAGGTTCTTGAACAGGTGCATCTCGCCGCGGGCCCAGATGCCGCTATTGCGGTTCTTGTAGCCGGTGACATCCTCGAAGACCGACGCCACTTGGGGGCTGTTCGCGTCAGCGGGATTGGCGAGGGAAATAAACCCGCCGACGGCGAAATGGCCATCGGCCCTGGGGGCGCGGTCCAACATGAAACCGTCGAAGTTCGAATGGGCGGTGTTGCCCTTGAACTCCCGCACCTGCGTTCGATTCGGCCAGGTATTCGCACTGATCGGCGTGCCTTCGAACTTACCGGTCGGATGCTGGGGCAAGGCGAACCAGAAACCTGTCGCGTCGGACCCCGCGGCCACGTTGTCCCGGTAGATGTTGTCCGGGTTGGTGATCCAGAACGTCGACGCCGTGTTGTCGGACGGGATCAGGATGT
>DATNBT010000350.1:0-4575 GCA_035571855.1 Vicinamibacterales bacterium | reverse complement strand
CGTTTCAGGAACATCGTCCCGAGCCCGTGACGGCGGAACTTCGGCAGGACGTAGAGATCCTCGAGATACATGCCCGGCAGGCCCTTGAACGTCGAGAACGTCTGGAAGTACATCGCGAACCCCGCGGGCTCGCCGTCGCAGGAGCCGAGGAGCGTCTCCGCCGCGCGGCGGCCGAACAGCGATTCGCGCAGCATGTTTTCGGTGGCGTCGACGGCGTGCGAGAGCTGCTCGTACTCCGCCAGCGACTTGATGAGCGAGAGGATCAGCGGGATGTCGCGCTCGGTCGCGATCTCGAGCCGGAAGTCCATCAGCGACGGATGTCGATCTCGATCACTTCGAGGGGCGTGGCGCCCGTATTCCTGATCGTGTACGGCGTATCCTTGTCGAACCACGCCCAGCTGCCCTGCTCGCTGAACTCCCACGTCATCGGGCCCGCCGCGACGCCTTTGCCGTTGTTCACCGACACGGCCACGGTCTCGCTCGAGTGCCTGCGCGGCTCTGTCGTTCCGCCCGGCGGCACGATCGTGCGGTAGGCGCGGAACCAGCGGTTCGTCAGCTCCGCTTTCCCCTGGAAGCCGTGATCGCTCGTGCTCTCGTCGCCGGCTGACGCGTTCGTGATCGCCATGAACCGGTACAGGCGATCGCCGATGTTCTGGATGCGGTGCGTGATCGGCGAGTCGACGTAGCTGATCGTGCTCGCGGGACGGACCGCCGGTCCGCCACGACCGCCTGCCGGCGGCGCACCGCGGCCCGCGGGAGCCCCGCCCGCAGGGGCGGCTCCGCCTTCACCGCCTCGCCCGCGGTTCCAGTCGTCGCCGAGATTCTGCGTCCGCTGCGTCGACGCGCTCAGCGTGAGATAGAGAATCGGTTCCGTGTGCGTGTGATACCAGGACGTGTCGCCCGGAGGGAACTGGCCCTCGAGAATGCGCGTCGTGTCGTGCGCGAACAGCTGACGATGATGCGGCTCGTGATAGACCGGCACCACCTGTTCGCCCTTCGGCAGCGACGCGACCACCAGCGCTCGCTTGATATAGGAGTCGACGACCTTCTCGAGCTGCTCGAGCGGCAGGCTGCCGGCGTTGAGCACCGCGGTGTGGTACTCGCGGATGCTGAACTTGTCGCCGAGCGCCTTCTTCGCCTTGTCGCGCATCTCGAGCAGCTTCAGCTCGCCCATCATGTACGAGCACGCCTGCCCGGGATTGACGACGTAGCGCTCGATCTCGCTCGCTTCGATGCCGTAGTCGATCGCCTGCTGCCGCGTCCAGTGCTTCGCGTGGATGCCGGTGTCGACGACGAGCCGCCGCGCGCGGAACAACTCGCTGTCGAGCTGCCCGAGCAGGCCGATTGGATCGTCCCTGTACCAATCCGATTCGGCGGCGAGCCGTTCGGCGTACAGGCCCCAGCCTTCGACAGGCGCCGAGATGCCGCCGAACGCGCGCAGGCGGCGGAAGCGCGGCTGCGACGTGTTCTCGGCCTCGAGCGCGATCTGGAAATGATGTCCGGGCACGCCCTCGTGATACAGCAGCGTCTTCAGGCCGAACTTCGTCATGCGCTCGGGACGCAGCGGAATCTGCACGATGCCCGGCCGCGACCCGTCGGCCGGCGGCGCGGTGTAGTTGGCGGCGGCATTCGCTTCCCGGAAGCGCGGGAACGGCCGCGCCTCGACGGGCGCCTTCGGCGTCCTGTCGAACATCAGCGCGGCGCGCTGTTCGGCGTCGCGGATGATCGCGTTCGCGTCGGCCATGATCTTCGTGCGGCCGTCTTCGGTCAGCGGATACGCCTGCTCCTTCTTCAGCTCCTCGATGCGCTCTTTGACCGAGCCCTTCGTCTTCCCGATCTGACGGAAGACGTCGTCCATCTGCTTCTCGAGCTCGGCGACGCGCTTCAACCCGATCTCGTGAATCTGATCCGCCGTCAGGCTCGTCGTCGTGTACCGCCGCAGCGTGAACGCGTACGCCTCGGCGCCGCCCTTGAACCTCCACAGGCCCGCATCGTCGGTCGCTTTGCCGGCGAGCGGCTGGAGCAGCGCGATGCCGCGCTTCCAGGCGGGATAGACCTGCGAGGCGACGATCTTCTCCGCCTGCGCGCGCAGCGCTTCGCGTTTCGCGTCGGGCACGGCCTTCGACGCGGCGACCCGCTGATCGAACATCGTCACCAGCGGATTTTTCGCCGGCGGCGTGCCGATGAACTGCTGCATCTGCGCGATCGTCGCGCGGATGATGAAGCGCGGCGGGATCATGTTCTTCGCCGCGAGGCTTCTGGCGTCGGCAATGGCTTCGTCCATCCGGGTGCCGACCTGGCCGAGCCGCGCGACGTAATGCTCGGCGTCCTTCTCGGTGTTCAGGGGATGGCTGACGACGAGCAGGTTGGGCAGGCCGACGTTGGCGCCGCCGAACTGCTCGAGCGGGAAAAAGTAGTCCTGGTACTTCTCGGCCTCGACGACGAGCGAGAGCTGCCACTGCATGAGGTCGGCGGAGATGCGATCGGCGTCGGACATGCGCGCGCGATCGAACGTCGCCAGCTGGTCGAGGCCCTTCTGCGCCAGCACCGCGCGCGAGTGCCGGTACTCGGGCGTCTCCGGCGTGATCTGCTGATCGAGCGCGTCCTGTTCGGCGCCGGTGAAGTACCGTGTCGACGTCGCCTGGTTCGGGTTGCCGCGAATCCACTCGGCGGTGAAGTCGTTGAAGAACGCCGAGACCTGCGGCGGCGGCGCGGGCGGCTGCTGAGCCGACAGGCTGACGGTGGCGGCGAGGACGAGCAGACAGGTTTTTGTTTTCCGCATTCCCAGATGTAACCGCGGGCTTCAGGCCCGCGCTCCTCATAGAATTTGTTCTACACCATACGCCAATTCGAGGACGCCGCGATCGTTTCCATGCCGTCCCACGATCTGAATCCCGACCGGCAGGCCGTCGGACGTCTTCCCCACGGGCACCGATACCGCCGGACAGCGCGTCGCGCTGATCCAGTAGGTGGACTTCATCCACGCGCAATAGTGGTCCATCGTCACGCCGTCGATCTGGTGCGGCCAGTCGATCTCCGCGTCGAAGGGCGGCACCTGATTGACTGCGCAGACAAGGAAGTCGTGCTTCTCGAAGAACGCGTCCACGCGGGCGAGCAGCCGGCGGTGGCGCACTTCGGCGTCCGCCAGTTGGGCGCCGGTGACCAGTGCACCCAGTTCAATCTCTTCGACCGCCTCCGGCTTCATCTCGTGGCGATGCCGTGTCAGGAGATCGCCGAGCTTGACGAACGATCGCCGGCGCCTCGTCGTCAGGAACACGTCGTCGGCGTCGGTCAGATCGGGCGCGACGTTCTCGACACTGCAGCCGAGGTCGTCGAAGACGCGCCGCCTCGCGTCGAGCGCGGTCCGCACGCGGGGATCGAGTGGAAGGACGCCAAGATCGGGCGACCACGCGATGCGCGTGCCCTTCAGTTCTTTCGACAACGGCCACGGCGCGCTCTGTCCGAGCATCACGCTGAACAGGAACGCGACGTCGTCGACCGTACGCCCCATCGGTCCTTTGACGTTGAGCCCGAGCCATTCGTGCTCGACGAGCGCCGCTCGGAAGCCTTCGCGCTCCGCGCCGCCGCTCGGCCGGAGAGCGACCACGCCGCAGAAGTTGGCCGGGTTGCGAAGCGACCCGCCGTAGTCGCTGCCGTCGGCGAGCGGCAACATCCCGCTCGCGAGCGCCGCGGCCGCGCCGCCGCTCGATCCGCCGGCGCTCCTGGTCGTGTCCCAGGGATTCCGCGTGACGCCGTAGACCTTGTTATAGGTGTGCGAGCCCATGCCGAACTCCGGCACGTTGGTCTTGCCGATCGGAATCACGCCCGCGCGCCTGAGCAGCGCGACGAGCGGCGAGTCAGTCGTGGCGACGCGGTCCTTGAAGATCGGCGAGCCCTGCGTCCACCGCAGACCGGCCGCGTCTTCGAGATCCTTGAACGCCCACGGCAGCCCGTGCAGCGGCCCGACGTCTTCGCCACGCGCGAGCCTCGCGTCGGCTTCATCGGCGAGTCGAAGACACTGGTCGTCGTCCAGCTTTCCGACAATCGCGTTGAGCAGCGGGTCGTGCCGATTGATGCGCCCGAGATGCTCGGCCATCACTTCACGCGCCGAGACGCTCCGCGCGCGGATGAGCTCGGCGAGCTGCCGCCCGCCGGTCATTTCGCTTTCTTCTTCCAGAGCTCCCACGCGCGCGCGTAGTTGTCGGACGCCGAGTACTTCTGCGCTTCTTCTGGCGAGATCGGCGTGATCTTCTTTCCGTCCCGCGCGAACTGGACGAGCTGCTGCGCCTCGAGCTGGATGCGCGCGTTGAGATCGAGATAGATGCTCCGGCCGACGACGTTCGGAATCGTGTCGGCGACGACGACCGCGCCGTGGCCGCGCATGAGCATCGCGGGCCTGTCGGCCAGCTTCTTCGCGAGCGCCACGCCGAGCGCCTTCGTCTCGATCAGCATGTTCGTCATGCCCGCCGCGTCGCGGATCTCGAACACCGGCACGCCCGCGGCGAGAAACGCGCTCTGGTGATACATCGGCAGCAGCGGGACGCCGGTCACCGCGAACGGAATCAGCGACGGCGT
>DATNBT010000349.1:0-3909 GCA_035571855.1 Vicinamibacterales bacterium | reverse complement strand
CGTGTTCTCGATCTGGACGAGCGCCGTCGGCGGGTAGAGCAGGTGGCCGGCCGGCTTGTACGCGTGAATGAAGTCGTCCACGGAAAACACGCCGCGGGTACCAACCTCGGTGAACTGGACGCCGGCGTTGGCCGCGCCGCCGCCGGTCTCGTGCCACACGGCATGGCACTCACGGCTCACGATCACGTCGTCGCCGGGATGGGTGAGCGCCCGCAGCGCGACCTGGTTGGCCATCGTGCCCGAGGGCAGCCAGAGCGCCGCGTCCTTGCCGAGGAGCTCGGCCGTCCGCTGCTGCAGCTCGTTGACGGTCGGATCTTCGCCGAACTGATCGTCGCCGACCGGCGCGGCCGCCATGGCGGCGCGCATGCCCGGCGTGGGTTTGGTGACGGTGTCGGAGCGCAGGTCGATCGGGTCGATGGGTGTCATCAGTGGCTGAATCCGCCTGGTTGCGTGCCTGAAACGAATGCCTCGTTAATCGCGCCGGGAGTGGCGGGCGCGACGACCGCGCCCGTCTTCTGATCGACGGGCAGGAAGACGATATTACCCGGTGCCTGGAAGTCCGGGGGATCATCTTTGTCGTCGCGGCCGTTGATGTAGCCCTCCATGAACTCCATCCACATCGGCAGCGCGGCCTTGGATCCCTGTTCGTCGGCGCCGAGCGACTTCCGCTTGTCGTCGTTGCCGATCCAGACGCCCACGGTGATGTCGGGATCGAACCCGATGAACCAGGCGTCGGTGTTCTCGTCGACGGTGCCCGTCTTGCCGGCGAGCGGCCAGGTCTGCGCCATCGCGGCCGCGCGCACGCCCGTCCCGCGCGGCGTAAGGACGCCGCGCAGCAGGTGCGTCATCACGTAGGCCGTGTCGGCGTGGATGACTTCGCTCGGCTCGCTGCGGTTCTCCTCGAGCAGGTTGCCGTCGCGGTCCTTGACGTTCATCACCATGAACGGCTTCATGCGCACGCCCTGGTTCGGGAACGTCGTGTAGGCGCTCGTGACTTCGAGCAGCGTCGCGTCGCCGGCGCCGAGCGCGATCGGCAGGTAGGGCGGGAAGTCTTCGGAGAACCCGAAGCGCTTCGCGTACTCGAGCACGGTTTTCGGCCCGAGCAGATCCATCATCTTGATCGCCGGGATGTTCCGCGATTCCTCGAGCGCGTAGCGCAGGGTGATGGGACCGAGGAACTCGTGGTCGTAGTTGGTCGGCGAATACGGCTCACCGACCACCTGCGGATACGTCACCGGGTTGTCGATGATGATCGTCGTCGCCGTGTACCCGCGATCGATCGCGGCCGTGTACACGACCGGCTTGAACGTCGATCCGATCTGGCGGTACGCCTGAATCGCCCGGTTGAACTTGCTGCGCGCGAAGCTCCAGCCGCCGACCATCGCCTTGATCTCTCCCGTGTGGTTGTCGATGGCGATCAGCGCCGCTTCGGCCTGCGGCGTCTGTTCGAGCTTCACCGTCATCGACTGCGACGGCTCGTCGATCTTCGTGACCGCGACGTCGACGATGTCGCCGGCCTTGAAGAGCGCGTCGGCTGACGCCTTGTACGTCCACGAGTACCCGTCACGCGTCAGGTCGGCGTGGTACTTCCCGATGCGCAGGCGCGCGGCGCCGGTCTTCGGCGCCGTCACGACGACCGCGGGCACGATGTCGCCCGTCGTGATCGGACGCGTCCAGCGCTCGTCGCGCGCCGTCTCGATCGTCTGCTTCTCGTCCCCGACGTTGCGCGTCGGCTTCCGCCAGCCGTGGCGCTTGTCGTACGTCCTCAGGCCGTGCTCGATCGACTTGTTCGCGAGATCCTGCAGCCGCGCATCGAGCGTCGTCGTCACCGTCAGCCCGTTCTCGTAGAGGACCTTCGCCCCGTACTGCCGCTCGAGGTGCTTGCGGACTTCCTCGACGAAGAACGGCGCGATGCCCGGCGGCTGGTTCGGCTGGCCCCTGGTGACGATCGGCTTCTTCTTCGCCTCGTCCGCCTGCGCCTGGGTGATGTAGCGCTCGTCGGCCATGCGCTGCAGGACGATGTTGCGTCGCGCGACCGCGCGTTTCATGTCGACGAACGGGCTCTGGCGTTCAGGGCTCTGGAAGAGGCCGGCGATGAGCGCGGCCTCTTCGAGCGTGAGCTGCTTGTTCGACTTCTGAAAGTAAAGACGCGACGCGGCCTCGATGCCGTACGCGCCGTGCCCGAGATACATCTGGTTGCAGTAGATGCTGAGGATTTCCTTCTTCGTATAGCGCTTCTCGATCTGGAGCGCGAGGATCCACTCGCGGACTTTCCGTTCGAGCAGCTTCTGCTTCGTCAGGCCGAACTTGTCGATGTTGCGCGCGACCTGCTGCGTGATCGTGCTCGCGCCGAGCGCGCGCCGGCGCTCGAGCAGATCGGTCGCCGCGGCGACGACGATGCGCCTGAAGTTGATGCCGATGTGCTTCTCGAAGTCCGCGTCCTCGGTGGCGATGATGCCTTCGCGGAGCAGGGGATTGATGTCGTCGTAGCCGACGACGACGCGCCGCTGCGTGGCGAACTCGCCAATCAGCTGTCCCTGTGCGGCGTAGACGCGGGTGATGGTGCTCGGCGCGTAGTTGTCGAGCGCCGTGATCTGCGGAAGGTCGCCGGTGTAGGCGAAGAAGATCCCGCTGGCGATTCCCAGACCGGCCGCGACCATAAACGCCAGGACGATGGTCGCGTTCCTGGCGACGCGAAGCACGATATGCGTCACGGTATGTTGATTTTAGACCGAAAATCCCACTGTTCTGGTTGACTGCCCGGCACTCAAATTTTATACTCGGATTTAGATCAATATACGAGACGCAGAACTCATCCTTAATCGAGGATCTTGATCAATGAGCAAAATTATCGGCATCGACCTCGGCACCACCAACTCCGTTGTCGCCGTGATGGAAGGTGGCGAGCCGGTTGTCATCACCAACCCTGAAGGCAGCCGGCTGACGCCGTCGGTCGTCGCGTTCACGAAGACCGGCGAGCGGCTCGTCGGCCAGGTCGCCAAGCGCCAGGCGGTCACGAACCCCGAGAACACCGTGTTCTCGATCAAGCGGTTCATGGGCCGCAAGTACGACGAAGTGAACGAAGAAATGAAGATGGTGCCGTACCAGGTCATCAAGGCCAGCAACGGCGACGCGCGCGTCAAAGCGAACGACAAGGATTATTCGCCGCCGGAAATCTCCGCCATGATCCTGCAGAAGCTGAAGCAGGCTGCGGAAGATCATCTCGGCGAGCCGGTCACCAAGACCGTCATCACGGTCCCCGCGTACTTCAAAGACGCGCAGCGCCAGGCGACCAAGGACGCCGGACAGATCGCCGGCCTCGAAGTCATGCGCATCGTCAACGAGCCGACGGCCGCCGCGCTCGCCTACGGCCTCGACAAGAAGAAGGACGAGACGATCGCCGTCTACGACTTCGGCGGCGGCACGTTCGACGTCTCGATCCTCGAAGTGGGCGAGGGCGTCGTCGAAGTGAAGTCGACCAACGGCGACACGCACCTCGGCGGCGACAACATCGACCAGCGCATCATCGAGTGGATCACCTCCGAGTTCAAGAACTCCGACGGCATCGATCTGACGAAGGACCGGATGGCGCTGCAGCGCCTGAAGGAATCGGCGGAGAAGGCGAAGATGGAGCTCTCCTCGGTCATGGAGACCGAGATCAACCTGCCGTTCATCACCGCCGACGCCAGCGGACCGAAGCACCTGATCCTCAAGCTCACCCGCGCGAAGTTCGAGAGCATCGTCGAAGACCTGCTGCAGCGGACGGTCGGTCCGACCAAGCAGGCCCTGACCGACGCCGGCCTCGACCCCTCGAAGATCGACGAGGTCGTGCTCGTCGGCGGCTCGACGCGTATTCCGCGCGTCCAGAAGATCGTCAAGGACCTGTTCGGCAAGGAGCCGCACAAGGGC
>DATNBT010000348.1:0-3078 GCA_035571855.1 Vicinamibacterales bacterium | reverse complement strand
ACGTCGACGACGCCCGGCAGCTTCTTGACGCGCGCGACGAGCTGCCTGCTGTAGGCGTCGAGCTTCGCCAGGTCGGTGCCGTTGATGATGAACTGGATGTCCGCGTTCTGGCTGCCGCCGCCGCCGATGTTCGCGATCGGCTGCACGGACGTCCGCAGGTTCGCCGCGAACGGCGGCAGGACGTCGTCGCGAATCGCCGTCATGACGGCGAACTGATCGCGCGGGCGGTCGTCGATGGGCTTCAGCCGCACGTAGATGTTCCCGAGATTCCGCGTCTTGGCCGCGTCGCCGGCAATCTGCACGAGCGTGTACGCCACCTCGGGCACCTTCGCGCGAATCGCGCCGGCGACACGGTTCGTGATGAGCTCGGTGGATTCCAGGCTGGTGCCTTCGGGCGCGCGCAGGTTGATCTCGAACTCCGACTGGTCGTCGTTGTTCAGGAAGTTCTTGTCGACGATCTGGAAGAGCGGAATCGTCGACAGCAATACGCCGACCGCAATCGCCGCCACGATCCCGCGATGCGCCATCGACCACTGGAGCATCCGCGTGTAGACCCCGTCGAGCGCGTGGAAGATCTTCGAGTCTTTGGACGAGTGCCCGTCGGGGCCGTGCTTGCCGACCTTCAGCCATCGCGCGGCGAGCATCGGCGTCAGCGTGAAGCTCACGAGCAGCGACACCAGGATCGCGAACGCCATCGTCAGACCGAAACTCTTCATGAACATGCCGACGATGCCGCCCATGAAGCCCACGGGGACGAAGATCGCGACGAGCGACAGCGTCGTCGCCAGGACGGCGAGGCCGATCTCCTTCGTGCCGTCGATCGCCGCCTGGAACTGGTCGTCGTGTTTTTCTTCGATGAACCGGTAGATGTTCTCCAGCACGACGATCGCGTCGTCGATCACGATGCCGACCGACAGCGTCAGCGCGAGCATCGTCATCATGTTGAGCGTGAAGCCCATGTACCAGATGAGGCCGAACGTGGCCACGATGGACGTCGGGATGGCGATCGCCGAGATGATGGTCGACCGCAGGTTGGTGAGGAACAGCAGAACGACGAACGCGGCGAGCAGCGAACCGACGATCAGGTGCTCTTCGACGTTGTGGATCGACGCTTCGATGAACTCGGCGCCGTCGCGCACGATCCGCAGCTTGTAGCCCGGCGGCAGCGCCCGGACGGTCTCTTTGAGCTGTTCCTTGACGCCGTTGACGACTTCGACCGTGTTCGTGCCCGACTGCCGCCGGATGTTCAGCAGCACGGTACTGGTGCCGTCGATGTTCGCGATCGTGTCGGCGTCGGCCATGCCGTCTTCGACCTGCGCGACGTCCGAGATCTTCACGGGATGCGTCTGGTTCGCCTTGACGACGATGTCGCCGAACTCCTCGACCGACTGCACGCGTCCGCGCGTCCGCAGCGTGATGGAGTTCGCGCCCTGGTCCATGCGTCCGCCGGGAATCTCGGCGTTCTGCGAGTTGAGCGCGCGCGCGACGTCGGTGACCGTCACGTTGTAGGCGCGCAGGCGATCGGCGTCGAGCCGGATGTTGATCTGACGTTCCCGCCCGCCGGTGATGAGCACCTGCCCGACGCCCTTCAGGCTCTCGAGCTGGCGGCGGAGCACCTTGTCGGCGTACTCGGTGATGTCCCGGACCGGCTTGTCGGCCGTGAGCGCGAGGCTCAGCACCGGCGACGCGTCGGGATCCATGCGGTCCACGCGCGGCTGCTGGATCGTCTTGGGCAGCTGCGGCAGGACGCCGTTGACCTTGTCGCGCACTTCCTGCGCCGCGACGTCGATGTCCTTGTCGAGCAGGAAGGTGAGAATCACCTGGGAGACGCCTTCCGACGACGACGACCGCAGCTCGTCGATGCCGCTGATCGTGTTGACCGCTTCCTCGATCTTGTCCGTGATCTCGGTTTCGATCTGCTCGGGCGCGGCGCCCGGCTGCACGGTCGTGATCAGCACCGTGGGCAGATCGATCTTCGGATACTGATCGACGCCGAGCTTCGTGAACGCGAAGACGCCGACGACCGTCAGCGTGAGGATGAGGACGGTCGCGAAGACCGGACGCTTCACGCAGATTTCAGCAAGCCATTGCATCAGCGCACCTTCGTTCCATCGACCAGCTGCGTGACGTTCTCGGTCGCGACGCGCTCGCCCGGCTTCAGCCCGGTGACGATCTCGACGAGGTTGTCCACCTTCTGTCCGGTCGTCACGATGCGTTCCTCCGCGCGATCGCCGTTGACCACGAACACCCGGGCCGTGCCGGAGACGACGCGGACCGCGGACTCGGGGACGAGGACCGCCGGGTCCTTTCGGTTCTCTTCGATGCGCGCGGTCGCGAACATGCCCGGTTTCAGCTCGCCGTTGGCGTTCGGCACGACGGCTTCGACGGTGAGCGCGCGCTGATCGGCGCGCAGAGCGGGCGAGACGAAGCGGATCCTGCCTTCGAACATCCGGCCCGGGAAGGCGTCGACCGAGAACGACACCGGCGCGCCGACGACGACGCTGGCGACGAACTGCTCGGGAACCGTCAGCTCGATGCGGAGCGGCGTGATGCGGACGACTTCGGCGACTTTCATTCCGCGCGTGACGTAGTCGCCGGTCGACACCATGCGTTGCGCGACGAGACCGGCGAACGGCGCCCGGACGGTCGTGTCGCTGAGCGCCTTGCGCGCCAGCGTGACGCGCGCGCGCGATGCCTGGAGCGCCTGGAACTGCTGCTCCGCGGCGTTCTTCGCCGACTCGTACTGCTGCCGCGCGGCTTCCACCTGCGTCTTGCGCTGGTCGTACTCCGACTGTGAGACGACGCGCTCGGCCAGCAGTTTCTCGATGCGCCCGAACTCCGCCGTGGCGAGATCGAGGTTGGCTTTCGCGTTCGCGACTTCAGGCACGCGGTTCACGTTGTAGCCGCCCTCCTGGGTGAGGGCCAGCCGCGCTTCGATCTGCGCGGCGTTCGCTTCCGCTTCTTTCAGCGACGCCTCGGTCTCGACGGGCGACAGCCGGATCAGCTCGGCGCCCTGGCCGACCGCGCTGCCGCGTTCGACCGGCGTCGAGACGACGCGTCCGCCGGTTTCGGCGGCGA
>DATNBT010000347.1:0-9302 GCA_035571855.1 Vicinamibacterales bacterium | reverse complement strand
GCGTAGCGGACCATCTCCGCCAGCTCGCGCGTGAACGGCCGCTGCGTCTTCTTCACGCCCTGCCGCGCGAGGATGTGATCCTCGAGCACGAGGTCGTACGCGATGCCGACCGGAAGGATCACGATGTTCGAGTTCTCGGCGGTGAGCGCCGCGTGAATGAGTCCGGTCTTGCCGTTCTTCAGCTCGCCGCTGTAGCTGCGGCCGCCTTCCGGATAGAGAAACAGATCGTGCTTCTTGAGGATCTCGGCCACGTAGGCCTTCAGCGTGATGAGGTACGCCGGGTCCTTCGTGTTGCGGCGGATCGGAATCGCGCCGGTGACGTGCTTGTGGATCAGCCCGAGCGGACCGCCGAACAGGTTGATGCCCGCCGCGATCAGCGGCGGCCGTATCCCCGCATCGTCCAGCACGATGGGCTCGACCAGGTAGTCGATGTGGCTCTTGTGGTTCGACGCGTAGACGACGCGGTGCCTGCTCGTCGCGTCGAGCGCGTTGCGGACCTGCTCGGGGACTTTTTCGATCTTGCGGAGAATCGGGTAGAGCGGATGCTGCAGCGCGCGGTACATGTGATACCGCTGCGTCGTGCGCAGCTCTTCCAGATAGCTGTGGACCTTCTCGCGGCCCGCGGCCTCGCGCAGATATTTGACGACTTCCTCGCGCGCGAGGACGGCCTGTGACACCTCGTCGAGCATAGGCTGAGCCGCGACTATAGCATCTTACAGACGGCGTCCGCGAACTCGCGGGTCGTCGCGCGTCCGCCGAGATCGGGCGTGCGGGACGTCCCCGCCGCCATCACACGTCCGACGGCGCGCAGAACGTTCTCCGCCGCCGCCGTTTCGCCGATGTGCTTGAGCATCAACACGGCCGACAGCAGCAGCGCGGTCGGATTCGCGATGCCTTTGCCGGCGATGTCCGGCGCGCTGCCGTGCACCGCTTCGAACACCGCGCAGTCGATGCCCAGATTCGCGGCGCCCACGACGCCGAGGCCGCCCACCAGGCCTGCACACAAATCCGAGACGATGTCGCCGTAGAGGTTCGGCAGCACCAGGACGTCGAACCGCTCGGGATGCAGCACCAGCTGCATGCACGCCGCGTCGATGATCCGCTCGTCGTACGCGATGTCGGGAAACTCTGTCGCAATCGCGCGCACGCTCTCCAGGAACAGGCCGTCGCTCATCTTCATGATGTTGGCCTTGTGGATCGCCGTCACGCGCCGGCGGCCGTTCGCGCGCGCGTGCTCGAACGCGAAACGCCCGATGCGCTGCGACGCGGCCGCCGTGATGATCTTCAGGCTCTCGACGACGCCGGGCACGATCTGGTGCTCGAGGCCGGCGTAGAGGTCTTCGGTGTTCTCGCGGACGATGACGAGGTCGACGTGGTCGAAGCGGGCGGGCACGCCCTCGAGATTGCGGACGGGACGCAGGTTCGCGAACAGATCCAGCGCCTTCCGCAGGCCGACGTTGACGCTCGTGAATCCTTCACCGACCGGCGTCGTCACCGGGCCCTTGAGCGCGACCTTGTTGCGCCTGATCGACGCGATCAGCTCCTGCGGCAACGGCGTCTTGTGCTTCTCGACCGCGAGCATGCCCGCGTCGTAGCGCTCCCAGTCGATCGTGACGCCGGCAGCCGAGAGGATCTGGAGGACCGCGCCGGTGACTTCGGGGCCGATGCCGTCACCGGGAATGAGCGTGATGCGGTGGGCCAAGAATCCCATTATAAGATTTCGTATCGTGCGCGAAGACGTCATCAGCGACGCCGTGGGGAAGATCAGCAGCGTCGTGCTCGAGCTGCTCTCGCGCGGTGACGTGCCGACGCCTGACGCGCTGCGGCTGCTGCTGCGCGCGTACGCGGCGACGGGCCGTGACGACTTCCGCAACGCGCTCGAGCTCGGGCTCGCGCGCGCGGTCGAAATCGCCGGAGACAGCTCGTCCGAATCGGCCGCGCCATGGCTCGTGCTGATCGGCGAAGCCTCCGACGCGTCCGACGACGAACGCTTGAGGATGTCCGCATCGAATCTTGCATTCAAGGCAAAGATGGTCTGGGGCGCGACGCGGTCGATCGGCCTGTCGGCGGCGAGCGTCGACGCGTGCCTGCGCGCGAAGCTCGAGGTGCGTGATGCCGTCGACGAGCTCGAGCGCCTGATCGGGCGCAGCTATGAACCCGGCGACGGCGTCGGCGGCTCGCTCGAGGACGAGATGGCGGTGGCCGGCGCGCTGCTCACGGCCTTTCTCGTCACCGGACGTCTGCCGTACGCGATGCTGGCCGAGGAGCTGGTGCAGCATACGCGGCGGGCGCACCTGGGGCGGGCCGACATCGCGTTCGCGCCGGCGTGCGAGACCGCGTCGGTGCTCGCGCGCATGGCCGCGCTGCACCACGACGACGACTACCGCGCGGCCGCGGTCATCTCACCGGCGGCGCGCTATCACGAGGATGCCGCCGTCATTCTCGAACGTCTCGCCGGCGACGCGCCCGGCCGCGGCCTGGCCGCCGCCGCGTACGCTCTCGCCGCCGGCGAGCTACAATCGGCGATCTCATGAGCCTCGATCGCGCTTCCCTGATCCCCGCCCTGAAAAACGTCGCGACACGCCTCCGCATCGACTCGATCCGATCGACGTCGGAAGCCGGCAGCGGTCATCCGACGACCTGCTGCTCGATGGCGGACTTCACCGCCGCGCTGTTCTTCGCCGAGATGCGGTTCGATCCGAAGGACCCGCACAACGTCGACGCCGACCGCCTGGTGCTCTCGAAAGGCCACGCGGCGCCGATTCTGTATTCGGCGTGGGCCGAAGCCGGCGCGTTCGACCGCGCCGATCTGCTGAACCTCCGGAAGATCGACTCCGACCTCGAAGGCCATCCGACGCCGCGGCTGGCGTTCGTCGACGTCGCGACCGGATCGCTCGGCCAGGGCGTCTGCGCCGCCATCGGCACCGCGCTCAACGCCCGCCGCATCAAGTCGGACTACCGCACGTACGTGATCCTCGGTGACGGCGAGTCCGCCGAGGGATCCGTGTGGGAAGCCGCGGACGTCGGCGCGGTCGACAAGCTCGACAGCATCTGCGGCATCACCGACGTCAACGGCCTCGGTCAGAGCCGCGCGACGATGTGGGGCCACGACATGGAAGCGCTGGCGTCGCGCTGGCGCGCCTTCGGCTGGCACGCGATCGTCATCGACGGCCACGACATGGGCGCGATTCTCGACGCGCTCGGTGAAGCCAGGCGCACCAAGGGCCGCCCGACGATGATTCTCGCCAGGACGATCAAGGGCAAGGGCGTGTCGTTCGTCGAAGGCAAGGACGGCTGGCACGGGAAGGCGTTCAAAAAGGGCGAGGAGATGGATCGCGCGCTCGCCGAGCTCGAAAAGCAGTTCGTGCCCGCGCCGGCCGGCGTCAACCTCACCGCGATGATTCCGAAGCCGGCGGCGCGTCCGCGCGGCGTCGACTCGCCGAAGCCGATGGCGCCCCCCGCGTACAAGATGGGCGAGGAGATCGCGACCCGCGAGGCGTACGGCGTCGCGCTCGCCAAGCTCGGCGAAGCCGACCTGCGCGTCGTCGCGCTCGACGCCGACGTGAAGAACTCGACGTTCAGCGACAAATTCGAGAAGGTGTTTCCGGATCGCTTCTACGAGAACTTCATCGCCGAGCAGGTGATGATCGGCGCGTCGATGGGCCTCGCGGCACGCGGGGCGATCCCGTTTCCGTCGACGTTCGCGTGCTTCCTCACGCGCGCGGCGGACTTCATCCGCATGGCCGCGATCAGCAACGTCGGGATCAAGATGGCCGGCTCGCATGCGGGCGTCTCGATCGGCGAAGACGGGCCGTCGCAGATGGCGCTCGAGGATCTCGCGATGTGCCGCGCCGAACCGAACGTCACCGTCCTCTATCCGTCCGACGGCGTGAGCGCCGAGAAGCTGCTCGGCCTGATGGCGTATCACCCGGGCCCGGCGTACATGCGGACGAGCCGTCCGAAGACGCCCGTCATCTATAAGAACGACGAGACGTTCACGATCGGCGGCCTGAAAGTGCTGCGCGAGAGCGCGTCCGACGTCGCGACCGTCGTCGGCGCGGGCGTCACGCTGTTCGAGGCGCTCAAGGCGCACGACACGCTCAAGGCGCAGGGCACCAACATCCGCGTGATCGATCTCTATTCGGTGCAGCCGATCGACAAGGCGTCGCTGATTGCCGCCGGCAAGGCGACGGGCGGCGTCATCATCACCGTCGAAGATCACTACGCGGCGGGCGGCATCGGCGACGCGGTCGCTGAAGCGATCGCCGAGGCCGGTCTGACGGTGAAGAAGATCTGCGTGCGCGAGATCCCGCGCAGCGGAAAGCCGGAAGAACTGCTCGATCGATACGGCATCTCCGCGAATCACATCGTCGAAGCCGTCGTCTCCAGTCGTCAGTCTCCAGTCACCAGTCGATAGACGGCCGTCTCGCTCGCGAAGAACACCAGGCGTACCAGCAGCCGGCCGACGATGTACGCCTGGCCGATGACGAACGCCGCCCACGCCATTTTTCCAATCCCGCCGCCGGGCGGCGCGACGATCGCGTAGCCGCCGATCACGATCGCAAACAGCATCACGTCCAGCAGGTACACGCCGATCGCGCCCGCGGGATGCCTGCGGATGAACCGCCACGCGGCGCCGATCGCGACCGCCACGCTGCGGCGATCGTCGACAACGGTGCGGACTTTCGCGAAGTCGAACACGACGTTCGCGGCCGCGAGACAGAGGACGAAGATCGCGTAGAGCGCCACGCGGATCGCGAACGCCGCCGGCTCGGCATCGACTCCCGCAGTCAGACGCGGATAGACGCGCGAGAACAGGAGCGGATGCAGCGCGCCGAACAGCACTCCGTAGACGAAGGCGGTGACGAGCGCGAGCCGGAAGAAGCGGAAGAAGAACGCCGTGCAGTCGCTGAGAAAACGCCCGGCTGAAGCCGCGCGCTCCGTGGAGCGCGAAGACGTCAGTCGAGCGTAACGTCCGATGATGCCGCCGGACACGAAAATCCAGGCGAGCACGTAGAAGCCGGCCGCGCCGGCGACGGCCGCCGGCCGGCGCACGCCGTCGAGATACGCGCTGACGTTGTCGAGCGTCGCCGAGAATCCGATGATCGCCGGACGGAACGTCGTGGCGACGCCGGTCGCGCCGGCCGCGAACTCGCGCATCCAGTCGTAGTCGATGCCCTGCGCGGCGTCGGCGGCATCGACGCTCCGTCCCAGGCTGCGTTCGATGCCGGCATGGATCGTCATCGCCAGCGGCAGCCCGATCGCCGTCGTCATCGCCCACACAAGGACAACAAGGGACGGAGCCGACACGACATGGCGGACGCCGTCGCGCAGAGCGCGGAATGCAGTCATGCGAAGTCTGCTGAGAATGCTACATCGGTCTATAATTCCACGCGTATGCCAAGCATTCGCGTCGTGCACTTCGGTCTCGGTCCGATCGGTGCGGCGGTCGCGCAGGATCTCGCCGTGCGCCCCGGATTCAAGATCGTCGGCGGCATCGACAGCGATCCGGCCAAGGCCGGGCGCGACCTCGGCGACGTCGCCGGGCTGAAGGGCCGCATCGGCCTGCGGGTCGAGAAAGACGCCTCGAAGCTGAAGAAGATGAAGCCGGACGTCGTCGTGCTGTGCACGACCTCGTCGATGAAGTCGGTGATGCCGCAGCTCGAGGCGATCCTGAAGGCCAGGGTGCCGGTCGTGTCGACGACCGAGGAGCTGGCCTACCCGACGTACACGAACGTGCGGCACGCCGCGAAGATCGACAAGTGGGCGAAGAAGGCGAAGGTCGCGGTGCTCGGCACCGGCGTGAATCCCGGGTTCGTGATGGACTCGCTGCCGATCGCGTTGACGGCCGCGTGCCAGCGCGTGGACCGCGTCAGCGTCACGCGCGTGCAGGACGCGCGCAATCGCCGCCTGCCGTTCCAGCAGAAGATCGGCGCGGGCCTCACGACGGAGCAGTTCCAGAAGCGCGTCGAAGAGGGCAGCATCAAGCACGTCGGCTTCACCGAGTCGATCGCGATGATCGCCGACTCGCTCGGATGGACGCTCGATCGCATCAGCGACACCGTCGAAGCGAAGATCGCGCAGGTGACGATCTCGAGCGAATATCTCGCCGTCGATCCCGGCTACGTCTGCGGCATCGTGCAGGAAGGCATCGGCTACAGGAAGAAGGAGCCGGTGATTCGCCTCTACATGGAGGCGTACCTCGGCGCGCCGGAAACCTACGACGCGATCGAGATCGACGGGTCCCCGCGGATTTCGCTGAAGATCGCCGGCGGCGTCCACGGCGACACGGCCACGGCCGCGATTGTCGCGAACTCGATCTCCAAAGTGATCCAGGCGCCGCCCGGCCTCCAGACCATGCTGGACATGCCGCTGCCTTCCTACTTTCCCGGAGTCTGATTGCAGATCGTCGTGAAGTGCCCGCAGTGTGATGCGGGCTTGCCTGTCGACGCGTCAAGAGCGCCGGCGCAGATCGAGTGCGGCGCCTGCGGACGCGTCATCGCCCTCGATATCTCCGACGCCGTGCAGGCCGACGAAGCGACCGACCGCTGTCCTGTCTGCAGCGGCGGCGATTTCTACACGCGCAAGGACTTCAACCCGAAGATCGGCGTGACGATCGTCGCCATCGGCGCGTCGATCAGCGCCATCTTCTATTACTTCAAGCGCGATCTCATCGCGTACAGCATCCTTGCCGTCGCGACGCTGGTGGACCTGGTGGTTTACGGACGGTTGAAGGAAGTGACCGTCTGTTACCGGTGCCATTCTGAATTCAGGGGCACCTATACGCGCACGGCTCCGGCGTTCGACCTTCACACCGCCGACGTGCTCGAGCTCGAATACGAGCGACGAATTGGCCGGCGCTGACTACTTCTCTTTCGGCGCCTTCATATCGCCTTCGACGATGTGAAAGATCAGATGGTCGGGGGCGAAGTCGACCTTCGTGCCCATCATCGAGAACTGCGTGTCGCTGAGCGGGATCAGCTCCTGCTTGTCCTTGCCGCCGATGTCCATGAACAGCGTGCCGTTGGCGAGCGTGACGTTGAACTTCATGACGTTGCCGGGATCGGTCGGATCCGTGAAGCGGTAGGTGCCCGTGTACTTCGCGAGGATCTGCGGCGACACGTTCACCGCGAGCTTCTTCTCGTCCGACGCCTTGCCGACCAGGTGCCCGAAGTCCTTCTCGTTCTCGTTGCACACGTACTCGAGCATCTCGGTGTCGGCGACGAACGTCCCTTTGACGGGCACTTTGATCGGGCGCTTGTAGATCGTCGCGTCTTCGTACGTGACCTCGACGTTGAGCTGGCCGAAGCTCGTGCGAGTGATGCGCTCGGTCGCCTTGAGCGCTTCGGTGTGCGGATGGCCGCCGAAGTCGAGCCACGTCGTGTCGTTGAAGCCGATGCTTTCGATGACGAGCGTCGAGCCTTCCCAATGCCCGACCGAGTAGCCGCTGTAGCTCGGATTCGGATCCTTCGGCAGCGCGCGGCCGTCCATGAAGATCGTCCGGTAGCCGCCCACTTCGTACAGCATCGCGATCATCGTCGGCGTCTGGACGATGCGCACGAACAGGCCCGGCGCGAAGAACTGGCGCGGGCCGTACGGCAGGCATCGATACGTCGAGGGATCGTCCTTGCCGAGATTCTCCATGCGTTCTTTGTAGAGCGCGACGGCGGCGGGATCGATGTCCTCCGGTTTCAGATCGACCGACACGTTGCTCGTGTACGGATCGGAGTCGAAGCGCCACAGGCCCGAGAGATCCGGCTTGCCCCCGAGCGTCGGCGCCGAAGCTCTCAGGTTCGGCTTGCCGTCGGCCGTCCGCGGGATGCCGGGCGTCTGCAGCTTGATCCACTGCGCCTCGGCCGTCGATGTCCCGACGAGAAGTACCGCAGCCACAACGAGCGATGAAGAAAAACGGAGCATCGGAACTCCTTTCATCTGATAATGTGGTGACATGGATCCTCGCTGGGAAGCTCTCGTCGGAGTGGCCGGCATTGCCATCCTGTTTGTTCCCGTGTTCGTCATGATGCTCGGTGGCGCGAACCGGACCCGCACGCTGCAGGAAGCCGAGCGTCAGAGGCGCCTCGCGGCGTATCGGCGCTCGCCGGAATCGCAACCCCTGAAGCTCAGCTGATCAAAACAGCGTCACCTCGACGGCACTTCCTTCTTCGACAACCGACTGATCCGCGGGTATCTGAATATACCCGTCCGCCTGCGACAGGCTCGTAATTTCTCCCGACCCCTTGAAGGCGGGCATCGCGATGCCGTGCTCGACCCTGACCGTGTAGAACTGCAGGCGTCCGGCCTGGGAGACGATCCGGCGTCCGAGCGGAAGGCGGAGGCTGCGCTCGATAAGTGCCGGCAGGCGCGCGACCGAACGCAGGAACGGCACGAGCAGGACGTACGCGTTCGACAGGCACGACGTCGGATTCCCGGGCATCGCGAAAAACGCTTTGCCGCCGACCTTCGCAAACCCTGTCGGCTTTCCCGGTTTCACGGCGATGCCGTGGAAAATCATCTCGCCTTTCTTCGCGATGACGTCGACGATGAGGTCGCGGTCGCCGACGGAGCTGCCGCCGGAGAAGACGATGACGTCGGCCGATGCGCAGGCGTCGATTGCGGCGGCGAGGGCGTCGACTGAATCTTCAACGGGCGGGCGCGGATCGGCGATGCCTCCGTGCGCGTCGACGATCGACGTCAGCGTGAAGCGGTTGACGTCGTAGATCTGCCCGGCGGCAAGCGGCCGTCCCGGCTCGATGACCTCGTTGCCCGTCGAGAGAATCGCGACGCGGGGCTTCGCGTACACCGCGATGTCGTTGCGGCCGATTGCCGCCACCGCGCCGAGCCGTCCCGGATTCAGGTGATCGCCGGCGCGGACGACCGTCGCGCCCGCCGCGATGTCCGCGCCGCGCCGGCCGATGTTCTGTCCCGCGTCCGCCGCGACGTCGATCCGCACCGACTCATCGCCCGCCGTGGACGTCTGCTCGACCATCACGACCGCATCGGCGCCGTCGGGAAGCGGCGCGCCGGTGGCGATTTCCGCGCACGTGCCGCGTGAGATCGTCCGCGACGGCGCCCGGCCGGTGTAAAGACGCTCGACGATCCGCAGCGTCGCGGGCGGGCGTTCGGTGTCCGCGGCAATCACCGCGTAGCCGTCCATCGCGGAGCGCGCGAACGGCGGCACGTCGATCGGCGACACGACGTCCTCGGCGGCGACACGCCAGCCGGCGGAGGCAATCGGCACGCGTTCGGTCCGCGCGACCGGCGTCGCCGCGGCGTCGAGCCGCCGCCGCGCTTCGTCAAACGAA
>DATNBT010000346.1:0-8883 GCA_035571855.1 Vicinamibacterales bacterium | reverse complement strand
GATGCTGTCCCTTGAACCACGCATTGAACACCGATCCCGTCCGCATCAGGCCCGGGCACACGGTCGTGATCAGGATGTTCTCCTGCGCGAGCTCGGGGCGGACCGACTGCGAGAGTCCCGTGAGCGCGAACTTGCTCGCGCAGTACGCGGCCAGATGCGGCACGCCGATCTTTCCGCCGATCGACGAGATGTTGACGACGCGGCCGCCGCCGTTCAGGCGCATGTAGGGCAGCGCCGCTTGCAGCGTGTAGAGCGGCGACCAGAAGTGCACGGACATCGCTTCCTGGAAGTCGGCGTTCGACAGGTGGTCGAACGGGCCGACGGTGATGATGCCGGCGTTGTTCACCAGGACGTCGATCCTGCCGAACGCATCGATGCACGCGTGCACCGCGCGCTCGGCTTCCGACGGCGTGGCGAGATCCGTCACCACCGTGACGGCGGAGACACCCAGCTGCTCAAGATCTGTTTTCGCCCGTTCGAGCTCCCGCTCGTCGCGGGCGGCAATCACGACGCGCGCGCCGAGGCGGCCGAGCTCGCGCGCGAGCAGCAGGCCGAGGCCGCGGGAGCCCCCGGTGATTAGAGCCACGCGATCGCGGAAGTCGATGGCGCGGTGTCTCCGAAGGCTTTTCAAAAGCAGAGCGGTGCCGGCGAGCGCGAGAGCGGCGGCGATCGGCAGATGGCGTTTCATGCACGCCTAAGCCTGCAAGGAACGTGCATCACCGGCACCTCGCTTGCACGACGTCAGTGGATTAACCCGAGGAGCATGCCATGGCCACACCGACAGGCGTCGACAACGCGACGGCGGACACGCTGCTCAGCCGCATTGAAACCAATGTCGGCGAGATCATGCCGAGGGACGCGAAGAACGCAACCTTGATCAAAGAAATCATCGAATCGGTGAACGGACTGCGCTCGCTGCTGGGCGTCGTGCGAACGCACTGACATTGGCACGTCTGGTGATTTGGCGATTCGGCGACATCACCAGCTCACCCAATCACTACATGAGGAGATAAGCATGGCTGAGACGACCACACTGCACGACGCGTTTCTCGACGAGCTGCGCGACGCCTACGACTCGGAGAAACAGCTGGTGAAGGCGCTGCCCAAGCTGGCCAAGGCGGCGACGTCGACCGAACTGCGCCAGGCCTTCGTCGACCACCTCGAGGAGACCAACGGCCACGTCACCAAGCTCGAGCAGGTGTTCCAGAGCCTCGACGAGAAGGCCAGAGGCAAGCACTGCGACGGCATGGCCGGCATCATCGACGAAGGCAAGAGCGCGATGGGCGAGGACTACGAAGGCGCGACGATGGACGCCGTGCTGATCGCGTCGGCGCAGCGCGCCGAACACTACGAGATGGCCGCCTACGGCACCATGGTCGAGTGGGCGAAGGGCATGGGCCACACCGACGCGGCGGACCTGCTGCAGGAGATTCTCGACGAAGAGAAGGCCGCCGACGAAAAGCTGACGGCCATCGCCGAGTCTGGCGTCAACGAACAGGCCTGCGCGGGCGCGCACTCCCACAACGAGGACGTCGAGGCGGAGATGCGGGCGAAGCCGCGCCGCGCCGCGGCAGCCGCTATTTCGCGACCGACCCCGAAGCGTCGGCGGTAGCGCGCTCTTCCGCACGGGCTGCGCTGAGGATGTTGCGCAGCCCGTAATTCCCTTCGTGGCACTCGTACAGCTGAATCGGCTCGGCGTCGCTCAACGTGAGCGGCATCGAGAACGTCCACGGGCGCGTCCACGTGTGAGGGTCGTCCATCGTGACGTCCCAGCGCAGCCGGTCCGGCGCGATCTTCGTGAAACGTTCGGTGATCTTCAGCGAATCGGGATCCGCGTTCTGGTAGACGCTGCGCTTCGTGAAGTTGGTGGTCTCGACGACGAGCGTATCGCCTTCCCAGTGCGCGCGCGAATCGCCCATGTCGAAGTGCATCCTTTTCGACGCGTGGGCGTGCGGCGCCCTGTCGATCGGGATGACGCGCGTCTCGTGGATCATCTCGTACTGAATCGCGATGTAACCCGGCCCCTGGACGATGCGCGACGAGTTGCCGTAGATCGTCGGCATGCCCGAGGTGGGGAAGCCGCGCGTGATGCAGCGATCGTAGAGGCTGCGGTCTTCCCACGAATCGGAACCGCCCGCGTAGATCGTCTGCCGCGCGTTGCGCTGCCGCGCCTGGCCTTCAGGCGTCCGCGCCGGTATGTGGCCGTCGTCCGGATCGGTGATCATCCACGCCTGCGCGCTGCTGCCGAGCCTGAACGCGTCCTGCCACCAGTTGCTCGGCGCGTCGAACGGCGTCTCGAACCGCTGGATCGTCGTTTCCTGGATGTTCAGCTTGAACTTCTTCAGTTCTTCCGGCGTGACGTCGCTCAGCTTCTTGCCGTCGAACTGCGCCGGCCGCTCCATCGGCGTGCCCGCTTCGTAGAGATTGGTGTAGTTGCCGGAGAAATCGGGATCGCCCCACGGCGTACGCGACGCTTTGTACGCTTTCGGCGCCTGCGCGAGCAACGCGGGTGTCATGAGTGCCAGTGCAATCGTGAATGGCAGAAACCTCTTCAGCATGGCAGAGATTGTATCGCGCCTGCCGATTGCGGCTCCGGATCGCTTCACCGGCCCCGGCCGGCTCATGAATGTGGAAGTGGCGCCGGACGGAAAGGTCAAAGCGATACCTCGAGCGCCCTGTCGGGCCGACGCCATATCCCGGGGAACCGTGAAACAACTTCCGCTTCAAGCCGAACGATTACGGAATCCACACCCGCACCTGATGTGTACGGCCCCGGCATTTTCATTGCTCTAAGCCCGTGCATGTTGAAACGCTCCGGTCTCGCCATCGCCTGCGCGCTCCTTTTCTGCGCCTCATCCGCACGCGCCGCAGATCAGGTGTACTTCTCAGCCAATACGAACGTGACGAACATCCTGGTCCAGTACATCAACCAGGAGACGGTCCGCCTCGACATCTCCAGCTGGTACCTCAGCGAGCACTCGATTTCGATCGCTATCGCGAACCGGTTCAACGCGGGCGTGAAGGTCCGCGTCATCGGCGACCGCGGCGCGATTTTCGAAGCTGATCCGCACACGAAGACGGAGTTCTACTGGCTCGCGGCGCAGGGCGTGCCGATCCGACTGCGATACAACCCGAACTACTTTCCGGAGATCGATCACTGGAAGGCCGCGATCTTCGTCGGCCAGAACGTCGTCGAATTCGGATCGGGCAACTTCGCGCCGACCGAGCTCGCCCCCGTCGACGCGCACAACTACTGCGACGAGTCGGAGCTGTTCACCAGCGACCCGCAGCTCGTGGCGGCGTTCAAGTCGAAGTTCGACACGATCTGGAACGACACGACGGTCGAGCCCGGCTCGCGCTTCGGCGGCCCGCCGTACCTGAAGAACTGGGACGACGCGTGCGCGAAGGAGCCGACCGGCGGCTGCGCGGATTACCCCGCGTACTACTCGTCGTTCTCCGGCCACAAAGCGATGTCGATCGATACGTCCCGGCTCGAGCCCGACGCGCCGACGCCCGCGGGCCTGTACTGGGGACAGGGCGACATGTTCAACCTGCCGCTGGTGAACGAAATCAACGGCGAGTCGAGCAAGGTGGACGTCATCGCCTACCGGCTCGAAGTGGACAACGTCACGAACGCGATCCTGAACCGGTTCAAGGCCGGCGTGCCGGTGCGCGTCATCATCGATCCCGACCAGTACAAGAGCAACCTGTGGCCCGAGTACTGGCTGACCCACGCCAACATCGACAAGCTCTGGGCGGCCGGCGTGCCGATCAAGCAGCGCAACCATGCCGGCGTCTCGCACATGAAAACCGTCATCACGTCGAACTACGCGACCAACGCCTCGTCGAACTTCGCGCAGAACTTTCAGCGCGATCACGACTACTTCGTGCCGAAGGCCACGAAGACGGCCATCTACAACGCGTTCGTCAGCCAGTTCAACAGCATGTGGAACAACACGACGGACTTCGGTCCGCTCGTGACGACGCCGCCGCAGGCGGCGAACCTGTCGTCGCCGGCCAACGGCGCGACGAGCGCGGGAACGAGCCCGACGCTGACGTGGAGCCGCGCCTCGTGGGCCGTGAGCTACGACATCTACATGGGCACCTCGTCCTCGGGCATGACGAAGGTCGCCAACGTTCCCGCGCAGATGGTCGAGAATCCGCCGGCGTCATATTCGTATTCGGCGTCGGGCCTGCAGGCGGGCACGACGTACTTCTGGAAAGTCGTGTCGCTGACGAACGCGACGCCGAAGAACTCGGCCATGCAGGCGACCTCGTCCACGTTCAGCTTCTCGACGGGCGCCTCGTCCGGCGGCGGCGGGGGCGGCGGCGGCACGCTGTCACCGTTCTCCGGATCGCCGGCGCCGATTCCCGGCCAGATCAACGCCGAGACATTCGACAACGGCGGCGAAGGCGTCGCGTATCACGACAGCGACCCGGCCAACAACGGCAGCCAGTTCCGGCAGACCGGCGTCGATATCGAGAACTCCAGCGAGGGCGGCTTCGACGTCGGCTGGATTGCCGGCGGCGAGTGGCTGAAGTATACGGTCAACGTCGCGTCTGCCGGCAGCTACAACGTCACGATGCGCGTCGCATCGCCGAACGGCGCGAGCTTCCACTTCACGCTCAACGGCGTCTCGCAGACCGTGTCGGTGCCCGCGACCGGAGGCTGGCAGAGCTGGACCAGCGTCACCGTGCCCGCCACGCTGTCGGCCGGCACGCAGGTGCTGACGCTAAACTTCGACAGCGGCGGCATGAACTTCCGGTACGCGAGCTTCGCCGCCGGCTCAGGCGGCGGCGGTGGTGGCGGCGGCGGCGGAACGTGCGCGAACGGCACGGAGGCGCCGTTCACGGGCACGGCGGTCGCCATTCCCGGGACGATCAGCAGCGAGAAGTTCGACTGCGGCGGCGAAGGCATCGCGTATCACGACAGCGACGCGACGAACAACGGCGGCCAGTTCCGAAACACGGGCGTCGATCTCGAAGCCGCGAGCGAGGGCGGCTTCGACGTCGGCTGGACCGCCAGCAACGAATGGCTGAACTACACCGTCAACGTCACGTCCGCGGGCAGCTACACGGTCGCCCTCCGCGTCGCGTCGCCCGGCGGCGCGACGATGCACGTCGGCTTCAACGGACCGAGTCAGGGCACGTGGAAGGCGGTCTCGATTCCGGCGACCGGCGGCTGGCAGAACTGGACGACCGTCAACGTGCCGGTCACGCTCGGCGCCGGCACGCAGCAGATGACGATCTGGTTCGACACGGGCGGGATGAACTTCCGCCAGGCGACGGTGCAGTAGCGATCGCTCACCGAAGCCACGCGGACAGCCGTGACGCGAGCGTCAGGAAGACCGTAAAACCGATGAGATCCTGCAGCGCGGTCTCGAAAGGACCGGCAGTCGCTGCAGGATCGAATCCCAGCCGCTTCGACACGAGCGGGATGACGGTGCCCATGAACGCGGCGGTGACGACCGCGCAGATCATCGCCGCGCCGACGACCAGACCGAAGACCGTGTGGCCGGACCACACGATCGCGACGGCGCCAAGCGTCGTTCCGACCGCGGCGGCAATCGTGAGCGCCGTCGCCAGCTCCCGGCGGACGGCCTCTCGCCATCGATCGATCGCGATATGTCCGGTGTCGAGCCCGCGGACGGCGATCGCCGCCGCCTGCAGTCCTACGTTTCCCGAGACCGCGGAAATCACCGGCATGAACGACGCGAGCAGGATGAACTGCTCGAGCACGTGATTGAAACGGGCAATCACGACGCCGGCTCCCAGTTCGATCCCCATCGTGCCGAGCAGCCACGGCAGCCTGAGCCCGGCCACCTGCGCCGGCGTGCGGCGCTCCATTTCCGCCGCATCCGTCCCGACCAGCTCCGCGTAGTCTTCGGAAAACTCCTCGACGAGCACGTCGAGCACGTCGTCCACCGTCACGATGCCGAGCAGCGTGCCGCCCGCATCCACCACGGGCACGGCAGGCAGGTCATAGCGCCCGATGATCCGTGCGACTTCCTGCTGATCGTCCTCGGGACGCACGGACACGACGTTGTGGATCATCACGTCCGCCATGCGTGATGTCTCGCGGGCGACGAGCAGTTCGCGGATGCTGCAGACGCCGATCAGCCGGCGGCCCTCGGCGACGTAGATGGTCGTGATCGTCTCCACCGACGCCGCGCTTTCCCGGAGGTACTGAAGCGCCCCTGCCGCGGTGACGTCGCCCGGCACGACCGCGACGCGCTGCGTCATCAGCCGGCCGGCCGTCTGCGGGGGATACTGCAGGAGTTCGCGGATCTCGCGGACGGCCAGCGGAGGCATGAAACTCAGCGCGCGTTCGCCCTCGGCGCCCGCGTCTTCGACCACCTCCACAGCTTCGTCCGCCGGAAGACGACGGAGCAGCCCGGCGGCCCGCTGCGCGGAGGTCGACCGCACGAGCGCGCGCTTCGTTTCGGGCGCCAGGTGAAAGAGCACCTCGGCGGCGACATCGTCTGGAAGCGCCGCAAAGAGCGTCTCGGCCTCAGGCAGCGGCAGCGAGTCGAGGCGCGCCGCGGCATCGGCAATCTGGATGTTCTGTTCCATGACGTCTCTCGTAATTCATCAAAGCAAAACGGCGGCAATCCGGAAGTAGACGAGCAGGCTCACGAAGTCGGCGACCGCGAGCACGACGGGGCCGGCGGCGACCGTCGCGTTCGCGTGGAACCGATGCATCAGCCGCGGCACGACGGCGCCGACCACCGCCGACGCCGTCATCGCGACGGCGATGGCGATCGTGACGGTCGCCGTGAGCGCGTAGCTCGCCTGCCACGCGATGACGGCGAGGCCGACCAGCAGCGCGCACGCCACGCCCAGCGCGGGCGCCGAGCGCAGTTCGGCGAATGCCGCCCGCGCCGCTCCCCGGTTCGAACGGCCCCTTGGATCCGTGAGCGCGAGCGCCACGGCCTGCATGCCCACGCTCTCGCTGAGCGCAAGCGTGACCGGCATGAACAGCGCCAGTCCCGCCGCCGCCGCGAGCAGGTGTTCGTGGAACCCGGCGACGGCTGCCGCGACGAGGCCGCCGCCGACGTTCCAGAGCAGCGAGCCGAGACGCGGGCGGATGCCGCCCGCCGTACCCTCCGTGCGCACGCCCGCCAGCTGAAACCACTCATCCGCGCGCGCCGGCGTGAGGCCGTCCGCGACGTCGAGCCCCAGCATCGTCGCGTCGACGACGCCGTGGATGCGGCCGAGCCGGCCCACGATCGGCGCCGCCAGCAGGCGATGACGCTGGAGCAGCGCCGCGGCGTCGCGCAGCGTCGCCGTCATCGGCAGCGTCACGGATGCGTCGGTCATCAGCTCGGCGACGCGCGTGTCGCGCGCCGCCGTGAGCAGCCGGCGCGTGGGCACGACCCCGCGCAGACTGCCGCCGGCGTCGACGACGTAGAAGTACGTGATCGCGGTGTCGAGCGCCTGTTCGGGAATCGAACCAAGCGCCTCGTCGACCGTGTCCTCCGGCCGGAGCCTCGCAAACGTCGTCGTCGCATGCGGAAGCGCCAGTTCATCGAGGCGCGCCGCGTCAGTCATGCGGCCGCCCCGACTGCAGGCGCATGACGATGACGACGATCGCGCAGACGGCGACGAGCACGGTGACAAAAATCTCATCAGGTTGCATGGAGACACACCCTTCCCGAGCAAATGAAAAAAAGGACGAACCGGGAGGCTAGAGCGGGGTGGCTTGCGGAGGCGCGCGTCCGCGATCGGTGGAGTGCGCGTCCGCCTGACGCAGCCGCGGGGCCGCGGCGGTGACGGCGATGCGCGTCTGATCGGGAGCGTGCTTAAAGAATGTAAGCACGCCCGGCGCTGCGGACATCTGCAGCGCCGGCCGCTCGAGGCCCGCGACGTGGACGGCCGCGACGGGCACGGCAACCTCGGGCGACTGTCGACGAACCTCGGACGACGCCTGGATCGGCGCGAGCGACGGCGCTGCGAGGACAAAAACGATCAGCAGGCGGAGAATCGCACGCACAACTCGATTGTAGCAGCGATAGAATGCGTCGACCATGCGAATCGTGTCGCGCGCGTGCGCGATCGTGCTCGTCACGCTGATCGTGCTGCCGTTCTCGGCGCCGTTCTCGGTCGGCAACGAGTCGCCGTCGGTCCGGAGCGCGACGTCGCACGCGCTGCCGGCCGCGCGCGGTCCGCACCGCATCAAGCGCGTCGCCGACACCGCCGTCCGCGGTGTGGCGGCGGTACCGCAGGCCGCACGCTCGGTGCACGCCGCCGGCGCCCGCTTGCGATCCGCCAGCAACGCTCCGCGCGTCCTGCCTCTCCGCATCTGATCGCCGCAATCGCCTGATCGTCCGTTCCGTTCAACCTTTTTCGATGCTCGAGGTGTGCGATGAACCAGGCAGATACTGCGTGGATGCTGATTTCGTCGGCGTCGTCTGGGCGATGGCCGGCTATTCGTTCGCCTTCGCTCCGGGCAACGGATTCGTCGGCGATTCGTCGCGGCTGTTCCTCCGCGGCGTCGGGCTGGATCCGAACGGCACGATTCCGCACCTGCTCTTCATGTGCTACCAGGCCACGTTCTGCATCATCACGGCCGCGCTGATCTCCGGCGCGATCGTCGAGCGGATGCCGTTCACGCTGCTCGGCGCCGGCGTCCTGTGGTTCGGGTGGTTCGGCTTCAACGCCGGCAGCGCGGTGGCGTCGAACGGCATCGCCGCGCTCGCGTTCACGGCGACGATGCTGGCGCCCGCCGGGACGCTGGTCGTGTGGACGCTGCTCGACGCCATCGTCGTCGGTCTCGTCGCGATCACGCCGGCCGCCGGCTACGTCGGACCGATGAGCGCGATCGCGATCGGCGCGATCGCGGCGGTGCCGAGCTACTTCGGCCTCATCGTGCGCGCCCGAACC
>DATNBT010000345.1:0-15645 GCA_035571855.1 Vicinamibacterales bacterium | reverse complement strand
CAGCACATCGTCCAGCAGATCGCTCGCGCGCTGGTAGCGAGCGGGAATCTCGGGAGCCATCGCCTTCATCACGATGTCGTTGATCGCCTTCGGCACTTTGGGGTTCTTGAGCCGCGGCCCGGTCGCGAGTTCGCCGCGCATGAGCCGCTCGAGATCGGCGGGCGTCGGCGTGTCGTACGGCAGCACCCCCGTGAGCATCTGGTACATCGTGACGCCAAGCGAGTAGACGTCGGAGGCGAACACGGCTTTGCCGTGAAACTGCTCCGGCGCCATGTACGGCGGCGAGCCGATGACCGTCGTCCCGTGCGCGGCGATTTCGAGAAACCGCGACGTCCCGAAGTCGGCGACTTTGCAGAAGCCCGTGTCGCTGACGAGGACGTTGCTCGGCCGCAGATCGCGGTGCAGCACGCCGGCCTTGTGCGCGTGGTCGACGGCGTTACAGATCTGACACGTGTAGTCGAGCGCCCGCGTCATGTCCAGGGCGCCGTCGCGCATGATGATCGACTCGAGCGTCTCGCCCGCGACGTACTCCATGACGATGAAGAAGACGTTCTCCTGCTTTTCCGCCGTCAGGATGGTGACGATGTTGGGATGATTGAGCGAGGCGAGCAGCCGCGGCTCGCGCAGCAGCTCGCCGAAGTCGAGATTCTGCTTGTGGGGAACTTTGAGGGCGACCTGCTTGTCGATCCAGGTGTCGTTGGCGAGGAACACCGTGCCGAAGCCCCCGCTGCCGATCGTCGAGAGGATTTTGTATTTCCCGACGATCTGACCGCGAAAGAACATCCGCGCAGAGTATAGCAGCTAGTACAAGCCCGTATAATTCCGACGTTGCATCGATTTTTCGCTCCTTCACTCGATCCGGGCGACGAGGCGGTCACGCTCCCGCGCGAAGAAGGCGAGCACCTCACGCGCGTGCTGCGGATGGGCGTCGGCGACACGATCTCTGTGTTCGACGGCCGCGGACATGAGTTCGCCGCGCGCGTCCTGTCGATCGAACGCCGGGACGTCCGGGTGCATCTGGTCTCGCGCATCGAGCCCGCCGCCGAGCCCGCCGTCGCGCTCACGCTCGCGCAGGCCGTCATCAAAGGCGACAAGATGGACGACGTCGTCCGCGACGCGGTGATGCTGGGCGTCAGCGCGGTGCAGCCGCTGGTGACAGCGAGGACTGAGTCCACGGTCGCCGCGCTGACGAAGGGTAACCGGGTCGACCGCTGGCAGCGCGTGGCGCTCGCATCGGTGAAGCAGTCCAGGCGCGCCGTCCTGCCGGAGATTCGCCGTCCGCTCACGCTCGAAGCATTCCTCGATGATCCACCGTCGGCTCTACGACTGATGCTCGTCGAACCCGGCGCGGGTGAGGCAGAGCCGTTGTCGGTCTTGCAAGGCCAGCCGGTTCCGCAGGACGCGACGCTGTTCGTGGGACCGGAAGGCGGATGGACCGAGAGAGAGGTCGCTGCCGCGCGCGAGCACGGCGTCCGCCTCGTCACGCTCGGCCATCGCACGCTGCGCGCCGACGCGACTCCCGTCGCGGCGATTAGCGTGCTGCAGTTTCTGTTCGGAGATTTGTGACGTCCGGCTGAAGCCGGACCCTACCAGAGCCGGTTACCGATTCACTTTGAAATCCTGATTCGCCACCGCGCCGTCGGCGAGCGTGAGGCGCGCGGCGCCGGTGCGGTGCTGATCGAGATACTGCGGATCGAACCACTCGCCCTGCTCAGCGGGATCGACAGTGACGACGTAGTACTCGCCGGCGGGAAGATACCGGATCTTGAACATCCCGGTCTGATCGGGACGCGCGGTCGCGATCTGCCGCGACTGCTGGCGCCAGTGCGCGTTGTTGGTCGAGAAGGCGAGGACGGTGTATTCAGTCACCGGCTGGCCCTGCGCGTCGGTGACGGTGCCGTCGATCTCGCTCGTCTTGTCGGTGAACGTCAGGACGACGCTGGTGATCTTCTGATTGCTGCGGACGTCGATCGGCGTGTCGGTGACGTCGCGTCCGTTGACCTCGACCGATTTGAGGTTCCACCCGCGCAGCTGCCCGTTGGCGCGAATCAGGTGCGATCCGGGCGTCACGCCGTCCAGCGTGAACGTGCCGTCCTTGTTCACGCGCGCGTTCGACTGCGGGCCGATGTTGTCGTCGGGATCGGCCGCCGGCGCGGTGACGCGGATCTGCGTCAGGTCGGTCGGCACCGGCGTCGATCCGGGCTGGAACATCAGCGAGCCGGAGAACGACGCGCCGTTCTGCAGCACGACGACGACGTTGGTGACGTCGCCGCCCGAGACGCCGACGGGCTGCGAGGCGGACAGCGGTGAGTCGCGATCCTGGTTGCGCGCGCGCAGCGTGTAGGTGCCCGGCGGCACGTTCGCGATCGAGAACTGACCGTCCCAGCCGATGCGGCCGCCGTAGTTCTGCCCGAAGTTGCCGCGCTGCGTCGCCTGCGGCGACAGCTGCACGTTGCCCTGCATCGTCCACGAGCCGTCAGGATTTTCGACGTGGCCGCTCACGCGCGACGTGCGCACGAGGTGCAAACCGAAGTCGATGTCGGTGACTTCCTGGCTCACACCGACAGTCACCGCGCGCGCCTCGGCCGGCGTATCGACGCCGGGGTAATACGTCGGCGCGTACATCAGCTGATCCTGATCGTCCTGCGCGCTCGCGAAGGCAATCGCCCCGCCGCGTCCGCCACGTCCGCCGCCGCGGCCGGCGGCCGCGATGGCGTCCTGCGCGATTTGCGCGAGCTGCGCGATGTTGCCCCGGCCGCCGAGCCCTTCGTTGCGCGCCGTCGCGCTGACGTAATAGTCGCCGGGATTCAGTCCCCACACGCGATACACGCCGCGGTCGTCGGACTGCGCCTGTCCCGACGGCGCGAGCCGGCGGTCGCCCTGCTGATACTGGTAGCGAAGAATCTGCACCATCACGCCCGGCATCGCGTCGCCGGATTCATCGGTGACCCGGCCGGAAATGACGCCGCCTTTCGGCAGCGCGAAGTCGATGCCCCTCAACTGCTGGCCGTCGAGCAGCTGAATCGGCGTGCCGGCCATCAGCGGACGGCGCTGTCCGTACGACAGCTGGATGTAGCCGCTCTTGGACGCGTTGATGGAGTAGCGGCCCGCGGGAAGCTCGGTGAAGTCGAAGGCGCCCATGTCGTCGGTGAGCATCGCGCGGCCGCCCGGAAGCTCGGCGGCGCTGATGAAGACGCGCGCGCGTTTGACGGCCCGGCCGGTGTCGCCGGCGACGACACGTCCGCTGATGCGGGCGGTCGCGGGTGCGGTGATCGTCGCGGGCTTCGCGGAGGTGTCGCGGGCGGGCTGCTGTCCGGGCGCCTGCTGCGCGACGAGCGACATCGCGGCTGCGGCCACACAACACCCCGCGACCAGGAGCCTCTTCACACCCTTATCGTAAACCCGAGCCATTCGTCCTCTTGGACGACGTGAAGGATCGGATGGTTGGCAAACGCGCGCTCGATATCCCCGCGCTCGGTGTCGAGAATCCCGCTGAGAATCAGCGTGCCGCCCGGCACGACCGCCCGCACCAGCCGCCCCGCCGCACGAACAATCAGCGCGCCCACCAGGTTCGCGACGACGACATCGGCCGTCGGCAGCGGATCGGTCATCAGATCCGAGACGACAAGTTCGACGGTTGTCACATGATTGAGCTCGAGATTCTCGCGCGCCGCCTGAAGCGCATCCGCGTCGTCATCGGTGCCGACGACGCGGCCGGCGCCGAGCTTCGAGGCGGCGATGGCGAGCAGCCCTGACCCCGTCCCGACATCCAGCACGAACTGGCCGCGGAGATCGAGCTTCTGCAGCTCCGCAAGGCAAAGCCGCGTCGTCGCGTGGTGCCCGGTGCCGAATCCCATCGACGGGGGAATGATGATCGAGAGGTCGGAGGCCGGAGGCCGGAGGTCCGGAAGAACGGTGATCGCGCCGACGGTGATCGGATCGAGGTGTTGCTTTCGCGCCCAGTCCTGGTCGTCGACATCGACCGGCGTTCCATGCAGCGCCGATACCGCGCGGTCGCGTGACTCCGGAGTCGCGAAGAAGATTCTGAGAGCGCCGTCGCGTTCCTCGACGGCAGTGGGAGCGTAGTCGTCGGCGATCGCGAGAATCAGATCCGGATCGCCGCTCGCGTCGACCGCCGGCCAGCGTTTACCCAAACATGTCCTTGACGCGATCGAACAGGTTGCGCTCCTCCTGCTCGTCGTGTCGCTTGCGCGGCTCGAACTGTTCCTTGGGCAGCGACCGGGCCAGATCTTCGAGGGCCTTGCGCTGGTCCTTCGACAGTTTCTTCGGCGTCAGCACCTGCACGGTCGCGAACAGGTCGCCGCGTCCGCGGCCGTTGACGTCGGGCATGCCCTTGCCGCGCACCCGCAGCGTCGTTCCCGTCTGCGTGCCTTCGTGCACCTTCACCTTCTCGGTGCCGTCGAGCGTCGGCACTTCGATCTCGCCGCCGAGCGCGAGCGTGGGGAAGCTCACGGGGATTTCGCAGAAGAGGTTCACGCCGTCACGCCGGAAGAACTCGTGCTCCTGCACGTGAATGACGACGTAGAGGCTGCCGGGCGGGCCGCCGGCCGTGCCGCCCTCGCCTTCACCCTGCAGCCGCAGCTGCTGTCCCGTCGCGATGCCGGCGGGAATCTTGACCGTGATCTTGCGGTCTTTCGTCACGCGTCCCGCGCCGCGGCAGGTCTTGCACGGATTGCTGATCGTCTTTCCGGTGCCGCGGCACTGCGGGCACGTACGCGCGACGGTGAAGAAGCCCTGCTGCGTGCGCACCTGGCCCGCGCCGCGGCAGAGGTTGCACGGCGTCGGCGCCGAGCCGGCCGCTGCGCCGGATCCACCGCAGGTCTCGCAGTTTTCCTGGCGCGGAATCTGAATCGCGGTCTCGGTGCCTTTCGCCGATTCCTCGAACGTGATCTCGAGGTCGTAACGGAGGTCGGCGCCGCGCTGCGGACCGCCGCGGCGGCGTCCGCCGCCGAAGAGATCGCCGAACCCGAAGATGTCGCCGAGGCCGCCGAGGATGTCCTCGAAACCGGTGAAGACGTTCGGATCGAACCCCCCCGCGCCGGCCGCGCCCGCGACGCCCGCGTGTCCGAAGCGGTCGTATGCGGCGCGCTTGTCGGCGTCCGCGAGGATCGCGTACGCCTCCGCGCACTCCTTGAATCGCTCTTCCGCCTGGTGATCGCCGGGATTGCGGTCCGGGTGGTACTTCAGCGCAAGCTTTCGGTACGCGCTCTTGATCTCGCCGTCACTCGCCGTGCGCTCGACCGAGAGGATCTCGTAGTAATCGCGTTTGTTGGCCGTTCTACTCACCCTTCGCTACCTTGACCATGGCAGGACGGAGCAGCTTGTCGCCGAGCATATAGCCCTTTCGGAGCTCGCCGATGACTTCGCCGTCGCGGTGCTCGGGGCTGACCTCGTGCATCACGGCCTGATGAATGTTCGGATCGAAATCGGCGCCGAGCGCGTCGATGGCGCGGACCCCGCGTTTTTTCAGAAAGTCGAGCAGCTTGGCGTGAATCAGCTCCACGCCCGTGCGATACGCCTCGGCCTGCGGACCCGCCTCGACCGTCAGCGCGCGATCGAAGTCGTCGACGACGTTGAGCAGCGACTCCAGGACGTCCGCGATCGCGGCGTCGGCGTTCTCGCGGCGCTCGCGCTCGATGCGCTTGCGGTAGTTGTCGAACTCGGCCGTCTTCCGGAGCAGGCGATCCTTGTAATCGTCCCGTTCGCGGCGAAGTTCAGCCGACGGGTCGCCGGCCGCGGCGTCGCCAGAAGCGGACGAATCCGGCTCGGCCAGTGGATCCGCCGGGTCCGTCACGGGTTTGTCAGACATAAGCGTTAGTTGAAATCGCGAAGCACGCGCGACACGGCCCGGGCCGCGCCGTCGACGACGTCGATGGCCCGCGGGTAGCGCATGCGGGTCGGGCCGATGACGCCGATGGTTCCGGTGGATCCGTCCTCGCCGTACGTCGACGCAATCAGGCTGAACGATCGCAGATGCGGATCCGGATGCTCGGCGCCGATGACGATCGTGAGGCCCGGACCGTCGATGTATTCGTTGAGCAGGCGGACGAGCCGCTGCTTCTCTTCGATGAGCTGGAGCACCGTGTGCAGGGCGTCGAGCGTCAGCCCGTGCGTTTCCTCGAGCAGCGACGCCGCGCCGTCGATGTAGATCGCGCGGCCGTCGGGCATCTCCGCGAACATCGAGGTCGCCAGCTTCATCGCGCGCGCCAGCAGCGCGTCGTAGAGCGTGCGCTCGTGCCGGAGGCGCTCGAGCACGGCTTCACGGGCACGGTGCAGCGGCAGTCCCGAAAATTCAGCGTTCAGATAGTTTGCCGAGTGGCGCAGGTCGTCCGCCGTCAGCGGCTCGGCGACGTCGATCACTTTCTGGATGACGTTGCCGCCGCGCGCGACGATCACCACGAGGACGCGCGTCGCGCCGAGCGGGATGAACTCGACGCGATCGAAGACCGCCGCGTCGTTGGCCGGGCGCACCGCGAAGCCGATGTGTCCCGAGGCCTGGGAGATGACATGCGAAACCTGCGGCAGCAGCGTGTCGAGCAGCCCGTCGCCCTGATCTTTGCGCAGCCGCGCTTCGACCGCGCTCACGATGCGGCTCGTACGCTTGGCGTCGAGATGCAGGTCGACGTAGAAGCGGTAGCCGCGATCGGTCGGGATGCGGCCGGCCGACGTGTGCGGCTGCTGGACGAAGCCTTCGCTCTCGAGCCTCGCCAGGATGTTGCGCACCGTCGCCGACGAGACGCCGAGGCCCGCGGCCGCCACAAGTAGTGACGAAGCAACGGGTTCGCCTGACTCGATGTATTCACGCACGAGGGCGGCGAGTACGCGCTTCGAACGGTCCTGGGCTTCCAGACTCATGGCGTCCTGATGTCTCTGTTTTGGCAGTCAGGTCCGCTGACTGCTAAAAGATTATACCGCAGCGCGCGCCGCCAGCGCTCGAGCTTGCGCGCGAGCCTCGGCCGCCACCGCCGCGGCGTCGACTCGAACGGGCACGAACTCATCTATGAGGACCTCGCCTCCGACGATCGTCGTCCGCACGTCGGTGCCGCGCGCGGCGTAGACCAGCGTCGAGTAGGGATCCACGTCGGGCGCGAGCGTCAGGCGGTCGCGATCGACGACGATGACGTCACCGCGTTTGCCGGCTTCGATCGATCCGAGCTCGGCCTCCATGCCGAGTGTCTTCGCGCCGGCGCGCGTCGCCATCGTCAGCGCGTCGCGCGCGGTGACGGCGCCCGGACTGCGGCGCGTCGCCTGCAGCAGCGCCGCGAGACGCATCTCCTCGAACATGTCGAGCCGGTTGTTGCAGGCCGCGCCGTCGGCGCCGAGCGACACGGTCACGCCACGCGAACGAAGTTCGGCGACCGGCGCGAGGCCGGACCCGAGTTTCAGATTGGAGCTGGGGCAGTGCATCACCTTCACGTCGTGTTCGGCGAGCAGCGCCTGTTCGCGATCGCCGACCCACACGCAGTGGGCCGCGCACAGTCTCGGCGACGCGAGACGGACGGCCGCGAGGTATTCGACGTTGGCGAGCCCCGACAGCGCGCGCACGATCGCGATCTCTTCCCGGTTCTCCGACGCGTGCGTGTGCACCAGCGTCTCGGTGGCGGCCGACAGGTCGGCGACCGCTTCGAGCAGATCGCGCGTGCACGAGACGGCGAATCGCGGCGCGAACGCGGCGTGCAGCCGTCCATTCGCCGCGCCGTGCCACCGCTCGAGCAGGCCGCGGCTTTCGGCCAGCGACGCGCGCGCGTTCTCGTGCAGCCGCGCGGGCGTGCCCTCGGCCGGCGCGTCCATCATGCATTTGCCGATCGTCGCGCGAATCCCGCTCGCCGCCGCGGCTTCGAAGACCGCGTCCGTGTCGTGCACGGTCTCCATCGTCAGCACCGACGTCGTCCCGGTGAGGAGCAGCTCCGTCGTCGCGAGTCGCGTCGCCGCGCGCAGCGACGCCGGCGTGTGCGCCGCTTCCATCAGCCACACGCGCGTGCGCAGCCAGTCCATCAGCGGCAGATCGTCGGCGTAGCCGCGGAAGAGCGTCTGGCAGAGATGGACGTGCGTTTGAATGAAGCCTGGGAGTACGTAGCCTCCACGCGCGTCGACGGTGGAATTGGGGAGTTGGGTGACTTGGGAATTTGTTGATTGGCCGACGGCGGCGATTCGTCCGTCGATGATCAACACGTCACCTGACACGACGTCGAACGCGTCGTTCATGGTGACGATGGTGCCGTTGCGGATTAAGAGCGAACCGACAGCTTCGGCGGATCCCACTTCAGGGACAGCTCGGTGGTGTTCTTGCCGTGCTTGACGGCGATCAGTTCCGCCAGGATGCTCACGGCGATTTCCTGCGGCGTGACGGCGCCGATGTCGAGGCCGATCGGCGCGTGCACGTGCTTCAGCGCGTCGGAGGACAGGCCGGTCTCTTCGAGCTGTTCGTAAATCCGCGCGACCTTCGCGCGGCTGCCGATGAGGCCGAGATACCGGAGCTCGCGCGGCGCGAGCGCGCGCAGCGCTTCGAGGTCGTTGGTGTGGCCGCGCGTGACGACGACGGCGTAGGCGTGCGCGGACAGCGCGGTCCGGTTGATCCACGCAGGGATGTCGTCGACGACAATCTCCACGGCGTCGGGGAAGCGCTCGCGGTTCGCGAACTTCTCGCGATCGTCGACGACGTGGACGCGGAAGCCGACTTCGTGCGCCAGGCGGCCGAGGTGAAAGCCGACGTGGCCGGCGCCGACGATGTAGAGCTCGGGCGAGGGTTCGATGGGCTCGATGTAGACGTCCATCTGTCCGCCGCAGACCAGGCCCGTTTCCTGCGCGAAGTCGTCGTCCAGCTCGTAGTGGACGAGCTGCGGCTTGCGGTTCGTGATCGCCTCGCGCGCTTTCCAGAAGGCGTCGTTCTCGTAGCAGCCGCCGCCGATCGTGCCGACGATCCGGCCGTCGCCGAACACGAGCATCTTCGCGCCCACGCGCTGCGGCGTGGAGCCGGTCGTCGAGACGATCGTGACGAGCGCGGCGGGTTCGCCGCGGTCGAGCGCGTCGGCGACCGCCGCGAAGACTTCCTTGTTCACTGAACGGATTATAAGGGCAGGCCTGCCTACTTCTCCTCGCAGGTTTGCGTGGGGACCGTGCCCTCGATGAACGCGGAACGAACGGTCATCGGGCATGCAGGCGTGGGCAATTTGCCCGTGACCCGGTCGATCTCCGCGAACGTGATGCCTTCGGGCACCGCGAAGCTGACGTTCTCACGTCCGGCGAGCGCGCGGTTCATGTACTCGACCCAGACGGGCAGCGCGGCCTGCGCGCCGGTGAGGCCGAGCGGCTGGTTGTCGTCGAGGCCCACCCACACGACCGTGAGCAGATCCGGCGTGAAGCCGACGAACCAGGCGTCCACCTGATCGTTGGTCGTGCCGGTCTTGCCGGCGGCGTCGAGCGCGAAGCCCAGGCCGCGCGACGCGGCCGCCGTGCCCGTGTTGAGCACGTCGCGCATCATGTCGGTGACGAGATACGTCGTGTCGGGCCGCGCGATTGCCTTCAGCCCGGCCTTCGGTTTCTTCGTCACGTCCTTGCCGCCGCTCAAGACCTTCAGCAGATGCCTGAGCGGCCGCAGTTGTCCGCCGTTCGGGAAGATCGTGTACGCCGTCGCGATTTCGTACGGCGTCGCTTCGAAGACGCCGAGCGCGATCGACGGGTACGGCTTCGGCGGGTTGCCGACGCCGAGCTTCTTCCACAGCGCGGCGACGTTGTCGTAGCCGGCCGACTGCGCGACGTGAATCGTCCCGAGGTTGAGCGAGTGCGCGAGCGCGTAGCGGTACGTCACCGGCCCGTTGAATTCGGCTTCGTAGTTCTTCGGCGTCCACACCTGCTCGTCGAACTCGAACGTCTCGCCCTCGTCGAGCGTGATCGTCGCGGGGGTGATGTCGGTGCGGCCCTCGGCGGCGGCGCGCTCGAACGCCGTGAGATAGACGAACGGCTTGAAGACGGACCCCGGCTGCCGGCGCGAGAGGATCGCGCGGTTGTACTGCGACTGGTTGTACGAGCGGCCGCCGACAAACGACAGGATCTCGCCGGTCTTCGGATCGATCGCGATGAGCGCCGCTTCCGCTTTGCCTTTCTTCCTCTTCGGCAGCATCGCGTCGACGTTCGTCAGGCCCTTGCGGACGGCGTCCTGCGCGACGCGCTGCAGATGGAGATCGAGCGTCGTGTAGACGTCGACGGCCTTGTCGGTCGTCGTCGTGAGGCCGGGGTAGTCGTCGTCGAGCGTCTGGTCGACGTAGTCGACGAAGTAGGGCGCTTCGGCTTCGAGCGCGCGCTGGACGACGACGAGCGGTTCCTGGGAGGCGCGGTCGGCCGCCGCCTTGTCGATGTAGCCCGACTCTTCCATCGCGCGCAGCACGACGTTGCGGCGTTCGCGGCAGCGCTGCGGGTTGCCGAACGGCGAGAGCGCGGACGGCTGCTGGATGACGCCGGCGATCGTGGCCGCTTCGGCGAGCGACACGTTGCTGACGTCCTTGCCGAAGAACAGCTTCGACGCTTCGGCGACGCCGAAGATCGCGAACGACCCGCGCTGGCCGAGCGGGACGTTGTTCAGATACATCTCGAGGATGTCGTCCTTGCTCGCGCGGCTCGTGAGGATCATCGAAACGAAGATCTCCAGGGCCTTGCGCTTCATCGAGCGGCGGCGCGCCTCCTGGAGCGTCATGCCTTCGAAGTTCGGCAGGAACACGTTCCGCACGAGCTGCTGGGTGAGCGTGCTGCCGCCGGCCAGGTACGACCGGCGTCCCGTGGCGTAGGACGCAATCGCGCCGGCGACGCCGATCGGATCGACGCCCGGATGTTCGTAGTAGCGGCGATCCTCGATCGACAGGACCGCTTCGACGAGCCTCGGCTGAATGGCGCTGAGCGCGACCGGCCGCCGCTTCTCGCGTTCGCCGGCGACGATCGACGTCAGGACCGGCGCGTCGAGCGTCAGCGCCTCGACGGGACGCGTGCCGAGCAGGAGCCGTGAGATGCGCTCGCCGCGCTTCTGAAAGACGACGTTCACGACCTGGGATTTGAGCTCGGGGACGCGCGGCACGAGCGAGAACGTCTGCGTCGTCGCCTGGTTCGTAATCGTGAACTCGCCGGGCCGGGCAGGCACCGGACGCTGCGCGTACCCGAGATCGTTGAGCCGATCGAGCAGCTGCGGGCCCGTGAGCGACTCACCGCGGTAGAGCTCGAGCGGACGCGCGTAGACCTGCGGAAAGACTTTGTCGCGCTCGCCGTGCAGGCTCTGATCGATCAGGCGGGAGAACGTGACGTAGTAATAGAAGAGGACGGCCGACGTGACGGCCACGCCCGCCACCGCCACGAGCGCGGCGATGCGGAACCAGCGACGACGCCAGAGGCCGCCGACGCGCATACGCACGCCCTTCGAGCTCTTCGCCTTCAGCCCTTTGCCCTCAGCCCTAAATTGTGACAACCCAGTGTGTCCCCATGTCGAGCGGCAACTCCTGCCAGAGCCTTTCGACGAACGCGTCTCCGTACTGGTTCAGGAACCAGATGACGCCGATCGTGCGCTCCTGCGGGTGCCCGTCGGGGAAGGCCAGCGCGCGGGTGCGCTGGAACTGGCGCCGCAGCGTCTCGTTCTTCTTTTTCGCCGCCTGAATCGTCTTGCCTTGCAGCGACTCGAGGTCTTTCTGGATCTTCCCGAGCGTGTTGCGCGCCGCGCCTTCGAGCGTCGGATCGAGCAGCGGGACGGTGTCGATGACCCGGCTCATCCGTTCTTCGATCGCGCGCCCGGCCGCGGTCAACGCATCGTCGACGTCGGGCGGAATCTGCAGTTTCAGGAGGTCGTTGAGCGCGCTGTCGTCCTGGACCTGCAGCTGTTCGAACGGCATGCCGGACTTCGAGAGAAACCGGACGGCCGCCGAGTCGAGGATCGTCGCGGTCGCGCGCGAGTACATCAGCGGCATCGGCACGCCGAACCGGTCGTAGACCTGACGAAGCTGGCCGAGGTAGGCGAGCTCGTTCGGCCCGGCGACGTAGCAGATCGTCGGCAGGACCGTGTCCTGGACGATCGGGCGGAGCAGGACGCCGGGGCTGAACCCGGCGGGCCTGTCGGTGGCTTCCTTGATCAATGCGGCCGGTTGCGAAATCTGGCGGCGGCCGCCATCCAGCTTGAAGAGCGACACACCGTGCTGGTCGGCCGGCTGCACCTGCGCGTGGTAGCCGCGCGCGGTCAGGTCCGATCCGGCCGCTGCAGCCAGGGACGCCGTCTGCCCGGGCGTCGAGAGCTCGCGCGCGAACAGGTCGCCGAGGAGCGGTTTTGCCGCCGGATCCGACGCGTCGTACACCACCAGCCCGTGTTCGCCGAGCAGGCGCTCGAGAACACGGCCGAATGCCTCGGCCATCCCGGTGCCCGGGGCGTAAGCCGCGCGAAGGTCGGCCAGCAGCTTGTCTCGAAATTCAGTCGCCGGAAGCGCCTGTTCGAGGTCTGAGAGGACCGAGGCGATCTGCTCGTCCACCGTGATGGCGGCCACCGGAATCGGCTCGCCCGATCGGGGCGCGAGGCCGACGGTTTTCGGCGCCATCTCGGCGTCGAGCACCGTACACGACCGGACTTCGTCCCAGTCGTGGTCCTCGGCTTCGATCCAGAAGATGGGGACGACCGTGACGTTGTGGTCGCGCGAGACCTGTTCGGCGAGCTTGATGGCCGTCAGCGCCTTGAGGACGGTGTAGAGCGGTCCGCCGAACAGACCGGCCTGCTGTCCGGTGACGATCGCGACGGTGTTCGGGTCGGCGAGCTTTGCGGCGGCGGCGAGCGTCTTTCCGGACGCGCCGCGGCGCTTCTGCTGTCCCGCGATGACGGCGGCGAGTTCGGCGGGACGACGAGGATGCGCCTGTGTGCGGGCGATCGCGGCAGCCCACGCGGATTTTTCGGTC
Source organism: Vicinamibacterales bacterium (assembly GCA_035571855.1). GTDB lineage: Bacteria > Acidobacteriota > Vicinamibacteria > Vicinamibacterales > CAVVIG01 > DATNBT01. The sequence continues at coordinate 2,712 of DATNBT010000345.1, read as the reverse complement.
GGATCACCGGAAAAAAACGGCGCGAGCTTCCCGAACTCGAACACGTAATCGCCCGCGAGCCGCTTGATGCCCGGGAGCTTTCGAAAATCGACGGCAACTCTCGAAGAACTTTCTACTTGCACGGCAAAAATACTGTACACGATGTGCTACGATTACTGCGCCTTCCTTCACGACAGGAGTCTTGACTGCACACTGAAGCTGCCGGCTCCGCGCCGCCCGATGCCTTCGGTCCGTTTCGAGTGCTCCACCAGATCGGCAATGGTGCTTCAGGACCCGTCTTTCGTGCTTACGACCAGGATCGCGATCGTCTCGTCGCCGTCAAGCTGTTCCGGCTCGATCTTCCGCCTGAACGCGTTCACCAGCTCGTCGCCGAATTCGAAAAGCTGATTGCTGCCGAGCTGCAGCATCCCGTGATTGCCGCGCCGCGCGCGACGGGCATCGACAACAACAACCCGTATCTCGCGCAGGATTTCGCCGCGGCCGAGTCATTGGACGTCGTCCTCCGCGAAAGCGGTGCGGCGCCCCCCGCGCAGGCGATCCGCGTCGCCGGACAGCTGGCCGAGGCGCTCGATTACGCCGCCGATCGCCAGATCGTCCACGGCGCGCTGCATCCGCGCGACATCCTGCTGTCGCAGGAAGACATCCGGATTGTCGGCCTCGGCGTCGCGCGGGCGCTCGAACGCGTCGGCGTCACCGCGCCGGTGCGGCGTCCGTACGCGGCCCCCGAGCGAATCAACGACGGCGGCTGGGACCGGAGCGCCGACGTGTTCAGCCTCGCGGCGATCGCGTTCGAGATGCTGTCCGGCAAGCGCGTCACTGGAACGGGAAGCGAGGCGGCCGAAGCCCTCGAGGAAGTGCCGGGCGGCGATACCGAAGCGCTGCAGCGCGTGTTCGCGCTCGCCCTTGCCGCCGACCCCGCCTACAGGTATTCGACCGCCACCGCGTTCACCGACGCCCTGAAAGACGCGATCGGCATCGAGATCGCGGCGCAGAGGCCCAGGGCGAAGCGGAAGCCGCGCCTTCGCGTCGTGTCTCCGGAGCCGGCGCCCGAACCCGAACTGCCCGGCCTGAGCGAAGCCGAAGCCCCGTTGAACGAGGCGGCCGAGGTCGAGGCGGTTCAGGAAGTTCAGCTCGATGAGGAGGCGGCGGTCGTCGAAGAGCCGCCGCTCGTGAAGAAAGCCCGGCGGCGGAGAGCGCCCGCGCCGACGCCTGTCGCGATCGAAACGATTGCGACGCCCGAACCCGAGGCGGAGGTTATTCCAGAGCCCGAGCCCGTGCTGACGGCTGAAATGCCGATGGAGTTCGCGCCCGTCGAAGAACCGGCGCCCGAGCCGATTCCGGATCCGCAGCTCTTCGCGCAGCCTGAACCGCCGCTGGCGATCGAGCCAGAACCCATCCTGGAACCCGAACCGTACTTCGAACCCGAACCCGAACTCGAACGCGAACCCGACCCCGAACCACAAGCGCTGAACCTTGAACCCGTGAACGCTGAACCGATGCCCGCGGTCGTCGTTCCCGAACCGCGGGAAGCCTCGGTGTGGCCGATCGGCGTCGCGGCGCTTCTGGGCATCGCGCTCGGATTCGCCGTCGGCTACATGGTCGCGATTCGCGACCGCGTGATCGCGCCGCCCGTTGCCGCGACGCCTGTGTCGCAGCCGGCAGGAAGAGAGTTTACGGAAGTGACGGCGTTGCCGGCGCCCCCTCCGACGGCGGTCGCTCCCACGCCGGTCCCGGATCAATCAATCCCGCCGGAGCAATCGGCGCGGCCGGTTGCGAAGCCGGACAGCCGAGCCCGTGTGATTCCTCCGCCGAAATCGAAGTCGCCGAAGTTATCATCGAAGAAGACGACGGCCGCCCCGGCATCCGCCGGTCTGGTCGGCACGTTGATCGTCGAGTCGCGGCCGCAAGGCGCCGCGGTCATCATCGACGGCCGCCGCGCCGGCACGACGCCGCTCACCGTGAGCGCCGTGCGCGCCGGCCGACATGCCATCCGCATCGAGCGCGAGGGCTATCGCATCTGGACCGCGGGTGCGAACGTCTCCGCCGGAGAGAAGAACCGAGTCACAGCGTCGCTGGAAAAATAACCGTGGACACAGAAGCAATCCTGGCCCTGGAAGACGGAACCTGGTTCCGCGGCATCGCTGCGGGTGCCAACGGCGAAACCGCCGGCGAAGTCGTGTTCAACACGAGCATGACCGGCTATCAGGAAGTCCTCACCGACCCTTCGTACTCCGGGCAGATCGTCACGATGACCTGCCCCGAGATCGGCAACTACGGCGTCACCGACGAGGACCGCGAGGCCGACAACCCGCACGTCGCCGGGTTCATCATCCGCGACGAATCGCCGATCGCGAGCAACTGGCGATCGCAGGGCACGCTGCGCGATTACTTCGTGAAGAACCGGATCGTCGCGATCGGCGACATCGACACGCGCGCGCTCACGCGCAAGCTGCGGTCGGGCGGCGTCATGCGCGGCGTCATCATGACGGGCGCACAGCTCGATCCGAAGGCGCTGGTCGACAAGGCCAACGCGATTCCGAAGATGGAAGGCTCCGACCTGGTCAAGGGCGTGACGACGGGGAAGGCGTTCGAGTTTGCCGCCGACCGCCTGGACACGTTCGCGAAGACGCCGGGGCGGACGGCGAAGAAGCGTCTGAAGATCGCCGCGTACGACTACGGCATGAAGCGCAACATCCTCTGCCGGCTGAGCGC
>DATNBT010000344.1:0-4283 GCA_035571855.1 Vicinamibacterales bacterium | reverse complement strand
GTGCCCGTCACGCTTCATGAGATGCGGCCGGTCCGCCCGACCGCCGTCCACAAAACCGATTCGCTCGCGGAGCTCGTCTGCAGCAATTCCTTCCGCGGCGACAAGCTCGATAACGCCGTCGGCCTCTTGAAAGAGGAGATGCGCCGCCTCGGATCGCTGGTGATGCGCGCGGCCGAAGACGCGCGCGTGCCGGCGGGCGCGGCGCTCGCCGTCGACCGCGAGCGCTTCGCGCAGGCAATCACGGCCACGTTGTCGCGGCATCCGCTCGTCACGATCGTGCGCGACGAAGTGACGGCGATCCCGGAATCGAGCGAGCGCGAGCCGGTGATTCTGGCGACGGGACCGCTGACCTCCGACGCGCTGTCGGCCGATTTGAAGCGCCTCGTCGGCCAGGAGTATCTGTACTTCTACGACGCCATCAGCCCGATCGTGCTCGCGGAATCAATTGATCGAGAGAAGGTGTTTCGCGCGTCGAGGTGGAACAGAGACATTCGTAGCGTCCGGCTTCAGCCGGACGTCGACGCGACGGGCGGTCCTGCCTGCGGGGTGGACGACGGCCGGGGCGACTACCTGAACTGTCCGATGACGCGCGAGGAGTACGAGCGCTTCTACGACGCCGTCATTCACGCGGAGTCCGCGACCGTCCACGACTTCGACAAAGAGAAGTTCTTCGAAGGCTGCCTGCCGATCGAAGTGATGGCGCATCGAGGTCCAGACACGCTGCGGTTCGGGCCGATGAAGCCGGTCGGTCTCGTCGATCCGAAAACCGGACGCCAGCCGTATGCGGCCGTGCAGCTCCGGCAGGACAACATCGCGGGCGATCACTACAGCCTCGTCGGCTTTCAGACGCAGCTGAAGTGGGGCGAACAGGAGCGCGTGCTGCGGCTGATTCCCGGTCTCGAGGGCGCGGAGTTCGTCCGCTTCGGCATGGTGCATCGCAACACCTACGTCAACGGACCGTCGGTCCTCGCCGAGACGTGGCAGGTGCGGTCGCGGCCGTCGCTGTTTCTCGCGGGGCAGATGTCCGGCGTCGAAGGCTACGTCGAATCCGCCGCGTCGGGTCTCGTCGCCGGCCTGAACGCGGCGGCGCTCGCGAAGGGCGAGCCGGTCGGCGCGGCGCCGAGGACGTCGGCGATCGGTGCGCTGGCGTACTATGTGTCGCATGCGAACCCCGCGCATTACGAGCCGAGCAACATCACGTTCGGCATCATGCCGGAGCTCGCGGCCGGGACGCTTCCCGCCAAACAGGCGAAGAACAAGGCCGCGAAGAAGCAGGCCATCGCCGAACGAGCCTTAGCGGATCTGCAGGCCTGGATTCATGGACGGACTTCTCAAAGACTTCCTGCAGTTCATCCGGCTTAATCGCAACGCCTCCGCGCACACCGCGCGTGCGTACGCGAGCGATCTGTCGCAGTTTCTCGATCACGTCTCGACATCACTCGGCATTCCGCGTGCGAAGCTGAAGGCCGAGCACCTCGATCGGCTCGCGCTGCGCGGCTTCATGGCCGACCTCCACCGCCGCGGACTGACGGCCTCGTCGGCGGCGCGGAAGCTCGCGGCCGCGCGGACGTTCCTGCGGTACCTCCGCCGCGAAGGCTTCGTCGAAGACGATGCGACCAGGCTCGTGCCGACGCCGAAGCGCGAGATCAGGATGCCGACGCACCTGTCGGAGGAAGAGATGATCCGGCTCGTCGGCGCGCCGCCGGCCGACGAACCGCTCGGCCGGCGCGATCGCGCGATCCTCGAGCTGTTCTACGCGTCTGGACTCCGCTTGAGCGAGCTCGCGGGCCTGGACGTCGACGACGTGAACGTGAGCGCCCAGATGGTGCGCGCGCTCGGCAAGGGCGGCAAGGAGCGGCTGGTGCCGTTCAACAAGAGCACGGCGAAGGCGATGCGCGAGTACCTCAAGGATCGGGAGCAGCTGGCGCACGCGTGGCCGCGCGCGCGCGGCCGCCGTTCCGCGCCGCTGTTCCTGAACTATCGCGGATCGCGGCTCACCGTCCGCAGCGTCGATCGTCTCGTCCGCCGGTACGCGAAGGCGAGCGGCGTCCGGCCCGGCGTGAGCCCGCACGCGCTGCGCCACTCGTTCGCGACGCATCTCCTGCAGCGCGGCGCCGACCTCCGCGCCATTCAGGAGTTGCTTGGCCACGCCCGTTTGAGTACTACTCAGCGCTACACGCACGTCAACGCCGCGCAGCTCCTGGACGTGTACAAGAAGGCGCATCCCAAGGCATAGCGGGCGGGATGGGCGGGACAGGCTGGAAGGGCAGGACAGGCAGCATCGTGATCACCGTATATACGGGCCCGATGTTCTCGGGCAAGACGCAGGCGCTGATGGCGCGCCTGATGACGAAGAAACGGGCGCACAAGAACGTCCTCGTCGTGAAGCCGGCGCTCGACAACCGCTACGACTCGGTGGACGAGATCGTCGTCAAGCAGAAGAACGAGCAGCGGTTCGAGAAGCACGCGTCGATGGCCGCGTACCCCATCAAGAGCACGGCGGAGCTGTGCGAGCTGGTGAGCCAGATCCGGCCCGACGTCATCGGCGTCGACGAAGCGCAGTTCTTCGGCGAGGATTTCAGCACGGCGCTCGCCGGCATCGCCAGAGACATCGACGTCTACGTCGCGGGCCTGGACCTCGACGCGTGGGCGCGGCCGTTCGGGCCGATGCCGCAGCTGCTGGCGGTTGCGGATCGCGTGGAGAAGTTCACCGCGAACTGTTTCCAGTGCGGACAGGACGCGCGCTTCACGCAGAAGATCGGCGGCTCCGCGGGGCGGATTGAAGTCGGAGCCGACGATCTCTACGAAGCGCGCTGCGGCGACTGCTGGACGACGCCGGGCCCCTAGGAGATCGCCGCCTGGGTCACGGGCGGTTCCGCGGAGAGCGGCGCCGCGCGGCGGCCGCGCGGGAACTCGATGCCGAGCGTCTTGATCTTGTAGTTCATCACGCGCGGGCTGATGGACAGCAGCTCCGCCGCGTCCTTCTGCACCCAGTTCGACATCTTCAGCGCCTCGATCAGGGCGGCGCGTTCGACGTCCTCGAGCGGGATGCCGGTCGGCGGAATCTTGACGACCGTCGACGGCTGGTCGCGCCCTGCGCCCGCCGTCGGCGTCTCGCCGAGCCGCAGGTCCTGCCCGGCAATCGCGCGTCCTTCGGCCAGCAGCATCGCGCGCTCGATCGTGTTCTCCAGCTCGCGGATGTTGCCCGGCCAGTTGTAACGCATCAGCAGCTTCTGCGCGTCGGGCTCGAGGCCTTCGATCTTCTTCTTCAGCTCCGCCGCGAACTTGCGGATGAAGGCGCCCGCCAGCGGCACGATGTCGTCCTTGCGCTCGCGAAGCGGCGGCATCTCGATCGACACGACGTTCAGGCGGTAGTACAGGTCTTCGCGGAACTGGCCTGCGGCGACCATCGCGGGAAGATCGCGGTTGGTCGCCGCGATCAGCCGGACGTCGACGCGCAGGGTGCGGGTGCCGCCCAGGCGCTCGAACTCGTGCTCCTGCAGCACGCGCAGGATCTTGGCCTGCGTGCTGGCGCTCATGTCGCCGATTTCGTCCAGGAAGAGCGTGCCGCCGTCCGCCTGCTCGAAGCGGCCGATGCGCTGCTTGTCCGCGCCGGTGAACGCGCCCTTTTCGTGGCCGAACAGCTCCGACTCGAGCAGGTTCTCCTGCAGCGCGGCGCAGTTGACCTTGACGAAGTTGCGCGAGTTGCGCAGCGAGTTGTGGTGGATCGCGCCGGCGATGAGCTCCTTGCCCGTGCCCGTTTCACCGCGCACCAGCACCGTGGAGTTGCTCTTCGCGACCTTCTTCACGATGTCGAGCACCCGCTGGAGCGCGGGGCTCGTGCCCACGATGCGATCGAACTCGTAGCGGTCCTGCTGCGCGTCGCGGAGGTACTCGAGCTCGTTCTTCAGGCGCTTCACTTCGAGCGCCTTCTCGATCTTGACCTCCATCTCCTCGATCTCGAACGGCTTCTGCACGTAGTCGAACGCGCCGATCTTCATCGCCTCGACCGCCGTGTTCACCGTGCCGAACGCCGTCATCAGGATCACGGCCGTCGTCGGATGCAGGGCGCGTGTCGTGCGGAGGACGTCCATGCCGTCGCTGGCGCCCATCTTCAGGTCGCTCAGGACGACGTCGAAGTAGCTGTCGTGCAGGCGCTCGATCGCCTGGTTCCCGTTGCTGGCCTCTTCGACTTCGTGTCCGGCTTCGGTCAGACCGCGAACGAGTCCGCGGCGGATGGCGTCGTGATCGTCGGCGATGAGAATGCGTCCCATAAGATCCTC
>DATNBT010000343.1:0-4418 GCA_035571855.1 Vicinamibacterales bacterium | reverse complement strand
ATCGATGATCGCGATCCCCTCGTCGTCCATTGCGATGATGAAGGTGTCGCGGAACTGACCCAGGGGGATCATCGGGCGGATATCGACAGGTTCGCGGCTCGGGGTTCGGGGTTCGAGCGGTCCGCCGTTCGTACCGACGTCGGCCCCGACGTTCGCAGCGTCCGGCTTCAGCCGGACGTTATCCGGCACCCATCGATTCGGATACACGCCGCTCGAGACGACGCCGGGCAATGCAATCGTCGACGGCAGCGGCGCGGCAGCCGTTTCGGGACGGAGCTGCAGCTGCGGGACGCCGCCCTGGCCGAGCGCGTCCATCAGCGCGCGGCGGACGATCTCGTGCACCAGCGACTGCTCGCGGAAGCGGACTTCGGCTTTCGTCGGATGCACGTTGACGTCGACCGCGCCGGGCGCCATCTCGAGGAACAGGTGCACCTCGGGACTGCGTTCTTTGATGGACGCCATGCTGTACGCGTCGATGATCGCGTGCGCGATGGTGCGATCCTTGACGATGCGGCGGTTGACGAAGATGTTCTGCGGACCGCGCGTCGGCCCCTGCTCCGCCAGCGCGGCGATGTAGCCGCTCAGGCGGACTCCCGCCGCTTCCTTTCGCACTTCGAGCAGGTCCGCGCGGTCGCCGTACAACTGGAACAGCCGGTCGCGCATCGAGATCGACGGCGGGCACTGGAGCACGGTCCGTCCCGCGCTCGTCAGCGTGAAGCCGACCGACGGATGCGCCAGCGCCAGCTGCGTGACGACGCGGGACACCTGCGCGCTCTCCGCGCCGTCGGACTTCAGGAACTTGCGCCGTGCCGGCAGGTTGTAGAAGACGTCGTTCACCTCGACGCGCGTGCCTTCCGGCGCGCCGACTTCGGCGACGGACGCCACCGTGCCGCCGTTGACTTTGATCTCCGTGCCGCTCTGCTGTCCGCGCGCGCGCGTCCGCAGGGTGAAATGCGACACCGACGCAATCGACGGCAGCGCCTCACCACGGAACCCCATCGTCGAGATCGCGGCGAGATCGTCGGCGCGGCGGATCTTGCTCGTCGCATGACGCTCGATGGCGAGCCGCGCGTCCTCCGGCTCCATCCCTTCGCCGTCGTCATCGACGCGCACCTGTTTCTTGCCGCCCATCTCGATGTGAATCGAGAGGCGCGTGGCGCCGGCGTCGATCGCGTTCTCGACGAGCTCCTTGACGATGGAGGCGGGACGTTCGACGACTTCGCCGGCGGCGATCTGGTTGGCGAGGTCGGCGGGCAGGCGGTTGATCTTGCCCACGCTACATCCAGCGGCGGCCGCCCGCGAGGCCGGCGGCCGCGGTGAGGACGCCGGCGAGACGGTGCTCGACGGCGAGCGCTTCGTCGGCGAGACGAATCAGCTTGTCGCGCACGTCGCGGAACCGGAACGACATCTCCGCGCTGATGTCGACGACGTCGCGCCGGACGAGGCGGTCGAGCGCTTCGCGTTCGCGGTTGACGCGCTGCAGGAGCGCGAACACGTCGCGGCGGGCGTCGAGGACTTCGGCGACGAGCTCGCTGTTCGCCTTTTCGATCAGCCGCTTCTCGAGCGCGTTCACCCAGCCGACGAGCCTGTCGAGCGAGGGGCGCAGGCCGGCGGCGGCGCCGTCGACGAGCCTGTGGAAGATCGCGACGGGGCCGTCGGCGAACGCTTTCCCGCCGTGACGCACGCTGTCCATCAGCTCGCCGATCGGCCGGCTGTCGCGCCAGTGGACGCTGACGACGAAGTGCGGCCCGACGAAGAACGCGATGTCCGCGTCGCCGCCGGCGATGCCGGCGAAGAGATACCCGTCGAACGCCTCGATCTTCGGCGTCTGCGCGGGCGCCATCGCGTCGTCCACGGACAGCCTGTGAAACGAGAACGTGTCGGTCAGGAGCAGCGACTCAGCGATGGACGGCTGTGAGAGATCGACCCAGATGTACACGTTGGCGGAAGGACTGAGCCAGGTCCGATCGATGCTCGTGACCTGTTCAGTCCGTCCGTCCCGGTGTACGAAAATCGTGTTCAATTATTTTGCGGCTTTGGCAATCGCCGCCTGGGCCGCAGCCAACCGCGCCACGGGCACGCGGAACGGCGACGCGCTCACGTAATCGAGCCCCACCTTCTCGAAGAACTTGATCGAGTCGGGATCGCCGCCGTGCTCGCCGCAGATGCCGAGCTTGAGGTCCTTCCGCGTCTTGCGGCCCTTCTGCACGGCGATCTCGACGAGCTGGCCGACGCCGGTGCCGTCGATCGTGGCGAACGGGTTCTTCTTCACGATCTCGAGCTCGGCGTAGTGCGGCAGGAACGACCCCGAGTCGTCGCGCGACATGCCGAGGCCGGTCTGCGTCAGGTCGTTGGTGCCGAAGCTGAAGAACTCGGCCGACTGCGCGATCTCGTCGGCGGTGAGCGCGCCGCGCGGCACTTCGATCATCGTGCCGACCATGTAGTTGATCTTCACCTTCCGCTCGGCCTGCACGTCTTTCGCCACGCGGTGCACGACGTCGAGCTGGAGATCGAGCTCCTTCTTGAAGCCGACGAGCGGGATCATGATCTCCGGCTTCACCTTGACGCCTTCCTTCTGCACGATTGCGGCGGCCTCGAAGATCGCGCGCGCCTGCATCTCGGAGATCTCCGGGTAGTCGATGCCGAGACGGCAACCGCGGAAGCCGAGCATCGGGTTGAACTCGTGGAGCTGCTCGACGCGCTGATGAATCTTCTCCGCCGGGATGCCCATCTTCTTTCCGAGATCCTTCTGCTGTTCCGGCGTGTGCGGCAGGAACTCGTGCAGCGGCGGATCGAGAAACCGGATGGTCGCGGGATAGCCCTTGAGCGCGCGGAAGATGCCGGCGAAGTCCTCGCGCTGGTACGGCAGCAGCTTGGCGAGCGCCGCCTTCCGCGCCTCGAGCGTGTCGGCGAGAATCATCTCGCGCATCGCGTCGATGCGGTCGCCCTCGAAGAACATGTGCTCGGTGCGGCAGAGGCCGATGCCGACGGCGCCGAACGCGATGGCGTTCTTGACCTGCTCCGGCGAATCCGCGTTGGTGCGGACCGACATCCGCGTCGCCTGCTCGCACCACTTCATCAGCTGCTGGAAGCTCCTGAACTTCTCCGTCTTCGCGGCCGCCGAATCGCCGTGCACGAGCGCGGCGACGATTTCCGACGGCGCCGTCGCGACGCGGCCGGCGAAGACCTTGCCCGCGGTGCCGTCGATCGACAGCCAGTCGCCTTCCTTGAACGTCTGGCCGTCCACCGTCACCGTGCGGTTCTGATAATTCACTTCGAGGGCCGACGCGCCGCAGACGCAGACCTTGCCCATCTGCCGCGCGACGAGCGCCGCGTGCGACGACACACCGCCGCGCGCCGTCAGAATGCCTTCGGCGGCGATCATGCCGCGCAGATCTTCAGGCGACGTCTCGATGCGGACCAGCAGGACTTTCTCGCCCTTCTCCGACGCCTGCACCGCGCGGTCGGCGTTCAAATAAATCTGGCCGGACGCGGCGCCCGGACCGGCCGGCAGTCCGGTCGCGATCGTCTGCGCCTTTTTCGCCTCGGCGGCGTCGAACACCGGCGCGAGCAGCTGATCGAGCTGGTCGGCGGGATTCCGCATGACGGCGGTCTTCCAGTCGATCAGCTTCTCCTTCTGCATGTCCATCGAGAACTTCAGCGCGGCCATCGCCGTCCGCTTGCCGTTGCGCGTCTGCAGCATGTAGACGACGCCGTCTTCGATGGTGAACTCGAAGTCCTGGACGTCCTTGAAGTGCTTCTCGAGCGTCTGGCGGATGCGTTCGAGCTCGTTGTACGCCTTCACCATATGCGACTTGAGCTGAAGCACCGGCTCGGGCGTGCGCACGCCGGCGACGACGTCCTCGCCCTGCGCGTTGATCAGGAACTCGCCGTAGAACTCCTTGTTGCCGTTCGCGGGGTTGCGCGTGAACGCGACGCCGGACCCGGACTGATCGCCGGTGTTTCCGTAGACCATCGCCTGGACGTTGACGGCCGTGCCCCACTCGGTCGGGATGTTGTACTTGCGGCGGTAGACGATCGCGCGGTCGTTCATCCACGATCCGAACACCGCGCCGACGGCGCCCATCAGCTGATCCCACGGCGAGGCCGGGAAATCCTTGCCGGCGCGTTCCTTCACCAGGGCCTTGAACCGGACGACGAGTTCCTTCAGATCGTCGGCGGTGAGCTTCGTGTCTTCGATGTCGTGGTGATAGCGCTCGTGCTTCAACGTCTCGATGACGGTTTCAAACGGCTCGTGATCTTCGCCCTGGGCCTTCTGCACGCCGAGGACGACGTCGCCGTACATCTGGACGAAGCGGCGGTAGCAGTCCCATGCGAAGCGCGGGTTGCCGGTCTTGTTCGCGAGCGCGACAACCGTCTGATCGTTGAGGCCGAGATTGAGAATCGTGTCCATCATG
>DATNBT010000342.1:0-4448 GCA_035571855.1 Vicinamibacterales bacterium | reverse complement strand
CGCAAAAACTCCCGCGATTCGGAAGAATCGTTTACGACTTGACCGCCCCCTCAGTGAGCGCGCGGACGAAATATTTCTGCAGGACCAGGAAGAGCACGACGACCGGCACGGCGAACACGACCACCACGGGAACGACGACGCAGCTGTCGCCGGTGCAGCAGAAGCTCCAGCGCAACACGAACCTCGCCAGCAAGCTGCAGTCGCGCCTGCCGGCGGGCACGAATCTCAATACCGCGGCATCCGGCTTCCGCAACCTCGGTCAGTTCGTCGCGGCGGTGAACGTCTCGAACAACCTCGGGATTCCGTTCACCGAGCTGAAGACGCGGATGGTCGATCGGGGGATGAGTCTCGGACAGGCGATCCAGGATGCGCGGCCGTCCACCTCGGGCACGACGACCACGACGGCGGTGCATCGCGCCGAGACGGATGCGGACGACATGATCAGGACGTCGAGCACGACGACGACGACGTCGACGACCTCGGGCAAGACGAAGAGCAAGAAGGGCCATACGACCACGGGTGGTAACTGAATGAAGTTCATTTCGCTCGCCGCTGCCGGTTTCATACTCGCGTCCCATCCGGCAGCGGCGCAGGGTAACGGTCACGGTAACGCGTTCGGGCACCACAACAGCACGGTCACCTCGGCGGCGACGCAGCCGTCAGCCAATGCGGCGCCGGTGGCCGGCACCGGCGTCCGCAACTTCGGGTCGTGGCTCGACGATGCGTCGATGCAGGACCCGGGGCGCGGCTTCGTCACCATGGGCTTTGGCCTGTTCAAGACGCCGGTGTATCGCGAAATAGATCTGCCGACGATCGACAGCGGCGTCGGCATCACGCCGCGCCTGCAGGTCGGGATGTCGGTCCCGTACTACTACGCCAGCACGCCCGGCGGGCAAGTCGCGCACGACTTCGGCGACGTCTATCTCGACGCGAAGTACCAGCTGCGCGCGCCGTCGCGCCGCCGCACCGGCTTCGCGATCGTGCCGCTGGTCGAAGTGCTGAGCGTCGCGCCGCCGTCCGGCGGCGGGCGCGTGCAATGGGCGCTGCCGCTCAGCATGGAGCGTCAGTTCAAGCGCTGGCGCGCGATGGGCACCGGCGGGTATTTCTCACGCGGCGCGCTGTTCGGCGCCGGCGCGTTCGAGATGCCGGTGGGGAAGAAGACCTGGGCCACCGGCTCGCTGAGCCACTCGTACTCGACCCGTCACGACGACCTGAGCACGGCGCTCGGCTTCCATCGCTCGCGGACCGATCTCAGCGGCGGCATCAGCCACGACGTTCGCCACGACCTGTCCGTCTACGGCAACATCGGCCGCACCATCTCCGCGCACGACGACAACAGCGCGTCGATCATGCTGTCGGTCGGCGTGTCGTTCGGCCTGAAGCGCGTTTACTGAGCAGCGGCGAATCTTCCGATCCGATTCCGTTTTGGTTCATCGCCGAACGCGCGGTGGCGCGCCACCGTTCCAGTGTTGTGAAAGGGGTAACAACCCATGCTTCACAACACGCTTCGTTTTCTCGTCACGCTCGCCCTGGTGGCCGCGGCCGCCTGCGGCGACACGGGATCCTCGCCCTCGCCCGTCGGCGGCAACACGCTCGGGACCGTGCCGTCGACCATCAACCGTCCGCCCGCCATCACCGCGTTCGAGCTGACGCCGGCGTTCGGTATCGCCGGTCTGACCGAGTTCGCCTTCTCCGCCAGCGCCGTCGACCTCGACGGCGACTCGGTGAGCTACACGTGGAACGTCGGCGATCGCGCCTTCTCGGGACCGCACGGCACAGTCACGATCCAGGATGCCGTCCAGACGCTGGTGCGGCTGACCGTGAGCGACGTCCGCGGCGCGACCATCAGCCGCACGCAATCGCTCGTCGTCGGCAGCATGTCTGGAGACTGGGTGATGACCAGCGGCCCGCTCTTGGGAGCCTCGCTCACGCTCGCGCAGCACGACGAAGGTGTCGTCACCGGCGGCGTCGACCTGCCAGGCGTGGGCCGCGCCACGACCGATCCGGAGGATCCCGGGCGGATTACTGCGGCCGCCGAGTTCCGGCTCCGCGTGAGGCTTGCGGACCGTGATGTCTTCATCGCCGGGACGATGGACGCGACCGGTCGGGTGGTGTCCGGCACGCTCGCCGGCGCCGGCTTCGACGGCGAGCCGTTCAGCATGCGGAAGTCGATCGAAGACGACCGCGGGTGCCACGGACCGAAGCCGAAGTTCGACTGCCGCTGATCCGACAGCCGCTATCGACGCCGCCGGGGCCGGGACTTCTTCGCGGCAGCCACCGCGATCGCTTTCCGGCCCCACGCGGCGAGTGCGCCGGCGTCCTCGAGCACCGACGCCGGCACGTTGTAGTACCCCGTCGACTCGCGCTCGTCGCCATACGGCCGGAACGGTTTCGATCCCGCACGCTCGAAGTCCTTGCGCGTGGTGTCGTCGACTTTCAGATACAGGATGTCGTTGTCGATGATGGCGAAGAAGGTGTCGCCGCAGTAGATGCCGACGCCGCCGAACATGCGCTTCGTGACGAGTGGCCCGCAGCCTTCGAGCTGCTCGACGACGAACTCTACGAAGCCGGGCGAGACGGCCATCGACGGTGGGGAGATTTTACTTCGGGCCGCGGTTCCGCCAGCGTCATCTTCGCCGGCTTCGCTTTCGACAGGGCCGTCGCGTAACGCTCGGCTGCCGCGCGATGCTCGCCGGCAATCTCCCGCGCCAGCTCCGCCGGCGCCACGACCCGTGCCGCCGCGCCGAACCCGAGAATCCACGTGCGCAGCGGGCGGTCGTTGCACACGTACAGCCGGACGGAGATTGATCCCTGGTCCAGCGGAGTGATGGCCTGCGATCGATGCCACTGCCGCGACGCGACGTACTCGGCGACCGTCGCGTCGAACTCGATGTCGATCACCTCCGGGCTGCCGGAGAACACGCCGATCGAATTGGCGAACGGATCCGGGGGCAGCGGGTGCGGCTCGAACTGTTCCTGCGTGACCGCGAGCGTGCGGATCCGTTCGAGTGCGAACTGGCGGATCTCCGCGTACTCCGGCACCCAGGCCGACAGGTAGATCCCGCCGTCGGCGTAGGAGACGCGCAGCGGCTCGACCAGGTAGTCCTTGGTCCGCCGCGACGAGGCGGAGTGGTAGGTCATCTCGACGCGGCGGTGCGCGAACGAGGCGTCGAGGATGCGGCCGAGCACCTCGCGCGACTTCCGCTCGTCCTGCTTGCGCGGCCCGATCGCCTTCGCCTTGACCATCTGCGGCAGCCGATCGAGGAAGCCGCGGCTCGCCGCCGGCAGCGCGCGTTCGAGCTTGGCCAGCGCCCGCTCGATGTCCTCGTCCAGCGGCGGTCCGGTCAGCACCGACAGCAGCGTCCGGCCGAAGTAGAGCGCGCACAGCTCGGTGAAGCCGAGGCCGATCTCTTCGAGCCGCTGGAACGGCCGTCCGCCCAGCTTCCACATCGGGGTGCCGTTGGACTTGTCGTCGATCAGCGGGAAGCCCGCCTGCTGCAGCGCCGCGAGGTCGCGCCGGATCGTGCGCGGGTGGACCTTGCGCACGGCCGCGAGCTTCGCGATCGGGATTCCCGTCCGCGCCGCGTCGATGTCGCGCAGGATCTCCCACTGCCGGATCAGTTCGGTGTTGCGCGCCATTTACGCCGCCGGCGCCAGCGCGGCGTATTTACGCCAGCCGAGACAGGTATGACGTTTGTACCGGACGACGCACCGCGTGGCAGTAAATGACATCGTCTTTTCCATTGGAGATGAGGATATCTGCCACTCCTGACAGCTCTGGTCATACGCCAGAGCTTCGCCTTCAGCGGGGTCGCCCGCCTTCGCACGCGTGGCCGTCGTCCGACCCTCGCGCGCTTCGGCGGGTCACGCCTCGCCTTTCGCGCGCTACGCGGGCGGACGAGGCGTGTAGGACAAACGCCGATTGACGTCGCGGAGAGGCGGTGGGAGCATCGCCGTTCTGACCGCCCTGGAGTGGGCAGGCGGCTGTCCGGCGGCCTGCCCAACCCGCGCGCGCCTGTCCTCCGCAGGCGCGCGCGGAATCTTCCTGCCGGTTGCCAGTTTCCGGTTGCCGGTTTCCCGTTGGAACCGCAGAACCCGAGAACCTCAGAACCCGAGAACCTCAGAACCCGCGGTACACGACCTTCCCGGCGACCATCGTGAGCTGACAGCGCAGATCTTTCAACGCCGCGGAAGCGACCGTGTACATGTTGCGGTCCCACACCGCGATGTCGGCGTCCTTGCCGGCTTCGAGCGAGCCGACGCGAGTCTCGAGGAACATCTGCCGCGCCGCCCAGATGGTGTACGACTTCAGCGCGTTGTGGATGTCGATCGACTCCGCCATCCCGAACGGCGTCTTGCCGTAGGTCCCGGCGAGCGTCTCGCGCGCGACTGACGCCCACAACCCGTAGCGCGCCGCGTAGGGCGTGACGCTGTAGTCGGATCCGCCG
>DATNBT010000341.1:0-9911 GCA_035571855.1 Vicinamibacterales bacterium | reverse complement strand
GAGCTGCCGATCAGCAGGAACTATCATCACGGCGGCTTCGACGGCGAGGAGCGGACGTACAACATCTTCAATAAGAACGGCTGGGCCAGGAGCCTGCATTTCCTGTCGGCGTGGGTGCTGGTCGTCCCCGGCATCCTTTATGTACTGACTGGAGCGGCTCGCGGTCATTTCGGCCGTGGCTTTTCGCGGTACGGCGCGGCGCAGCGGCGGACCTATCTGCTGATCGTATTTGTCGCGACGCCGCTGATCGTGCTGACCGGCCTCACGATGTCGCCGGCGGTGACGGCGGCGGCGCCGGCGCTTCTGACGGTGTTCGGCGGGCACCAGTCCGCGCGCACGATTCACTTCGCCGTCTTCGTCGCGCTCACGGTCTTCGTCGTCGTGCATGTCATCCTGGTGGCGAGATCCGGACTTCGCCGCCAGATGCGCGCGATGACGTTCGGGAGAATGAGATGAAGAAGTTCCTCACGCGCCGGCAGGCGATCGCCGGCGGACTGGCGTCGATTGGCGGCGTGGCGCTGACGGGCTGCTCGCGGAATCTTCCGCCGACGTACGGCAGCCTGCTGCGGATGGCCGACAACCTCACGTACGTCGCGCACCGCGCGCTGCTGCCGCAGCAGGCGCTGGTGAAGGAATACAGCGAGCACGACATCACGCCGTTTCCCGCGATCGGCACGACGAACCACCATGTCGATCGCGCGAACTGGACACTCTCGGTGGACGGCCGCGTCTCGCGTCCGCGGACGTTCACGCTCGCGCAGTTGAAGGCGCTGCCGTCGCGGACGCAGATCACGCGCCACACGTGCGAAGAGGGCTGGTCGGCGATCGCGAAGTGGACCGGCGTGCCGCTGAGCGCGATTCTGGAAGCCGCGGGCATCCTGCCGGACGCGCGCTACGTGAAGTCGCACTCGGCCGACGACTTCGAGAACAGCATCGACCTCGTCGACGCGTTCCATCCGCAGACGATCCTCGCGTACGCGATGAACGGCGCCGACCTGTCCGTCCCGCACGGCGCGCCGCTCCGGCTCCGCGTCGAACGTCAGCTGGGCTACAAGGGCCTGAAGTATCTCGAACGCATCACCGTCACGAGCGAATTCGACGATGGCGACATGAAGGGCGATCTCGCCAACGGCTGGGCCTGGTATACGGGGATCTGAGCCGGGACGTAGCTGAGGCGGGACCTGAAGGTCCCGCGGCACAGCGGCGATTCTGAAAGACTACGAGGCGTGGACGATGGCTCGACCGGATTCCGGTCGAGTGGTGATTGCGGCCTTTATTTTCTTCAGCCAGCGCATCGACGGCGTGTGCTTCACGTCGACGCGCATGAATCCCGACGAGCGCAGCATCTGCTTCAGCGCCTCCATCGTCGGCTCCGCGGAGAACTCGTGCGTCAGGCCGGCCTCGTGGCCGTCGCCGGGGAAGAACGCCACCAGCGGATACTGCTCGTGGAAGGCGGGCACCAGCGCGTGCGTTTCGAGAATCAGCGTGCCCGCGGTGACCTGACGGATCCGATCGAGCACCTGGATCGGCGAGCGCAGATGGTAGAAGACGCCGAGGCAGAGCACGAGGTCGAACGTCCCGAGCGACAGATCGATGTCTTCAGCCGCGCACCGCTGGTGCTCGACCTTCGACTTCAGCATCTCGTGGGCGAGCAGGAAGCCGTCCTTGCCGTAGGTGTCCCACGAGTACGTGTCGATCGCGAGCACGCGCTTCGCGCCACGGCGTTCGCATTCAAACGAAAAGAAGCCGTCCCACGCGCCGATGTCGAGGACGGTCTTGCCCGTGAGGTCTTCGGGAATCTGGAGAAACTCGAGCCGGCGCCGAAAGCGCCGGCGGACGTGCCACTGCGGACGTGTTTCGATGCCACCCAGGGTGAGTGGGTGGCACCACGTGATCGCGTCGATCTTCTGCTGAAGCGTTACGCCCAAATCTCGGCGTCGGTTGGGACTTTCTTGTTGGCGATGACCTTGCCGATCCTCGACACGTTCATCAGGTGCTTGTAGTCGAGGTTCTCCGAGATCGAGTTGCCGCCCCACGATCCGCAGCCGAGCGTCGTCGTCGGCGCGAAGCCGTTGGTCAGCGAGCCGCCGGCGGTGAAGGAGCTCGGCTGATTGACGACCAGGCGGCTGATCGGCAGCGCGACGCCCGCGTCGCGGATGTTCGCCTCGGTGTTCGAGTGCAGCGCGGCCGAGTGGCCGGCGCCTTCGACGAGGAGGTTTGCCTTCGCGGCGGCGACCGCTTCCTTGAACGTCTTGTAGGGAAGAATCGCGACGACGGGGCAGAGCTTCTCTTTCGCGAGCAGATCCTTCGTGCCTGCGCCTTCGGCCGGCAGCAGGATGATCCGCACGTGCTCCGGCACGTCGATGCCGGCGAGCTTGCCGACGTCGCGCGGCGACTTGCCGACGACGTCCTTGTTCAGATGTCCGCCGGGGAACACCACTTCGCGAAGCTTCTGCACCTGCGCCTTGTCTTCCGTGAACCAGACTTTGCCGGTGGCCATGAACGCCTTCAGCACGTCCTGGTACTTCTCCTCCGGCGCGAGGACGAACTGCTCGTGCGAGCAGATGATGCCGTTGTCGAACGACGCGCCGAGGACGATCTTCTCGACGGCGTCCTTGAGATCGACGTCGCGGTCGATGATCACGGGCACGTTGCCCGCGCCGACGCCGAACGACGGCCGGCCCGACGAGTACGCCGACTTCACCATCGCGCCGCCGCCGGTGGCGACGACGACGTCGACGGCCTTCATCAGTTCCTGCGTCGTTTCAATGGATCCCTTCGTCACGGTCTGCACGAGGTTGTCGGGGCCGCCGTGCGCCTTGACGATCTTCATGAACTCGTTCGTCAGCAGGATCGTGTGCTTCTCGGCCTTCGGATGCGGCGCGAAGATGATCGCGTTGCCGGTTTTGAGGGCGAACATCGCGTTGCACATCGGCGTGACGGTCGGATTGGTGACCGGCGTCACCGCGCCGACGACGCCCATCGGCTTGGCGACGAACACGAGGTTCTTCTCGGCGTCCTCGCCGATGACGCCGCGCGACTTCTTGTCTTTCAGGCTGTTCCAGATGACGCGGGCCTTGCCCTTGTTCTTCAGAATCTTGTCTTCGTAGACGCCGAGGCCGGTTTCGTCCACGGCCATGCGCGCGAGCGGCTCGGCGTTGTCGTAGACGTACTTGCCGATGCCTTTGACGATGGCGTCGACCTGTTCCTGCGTGAACGCCTCAAACGCGGCCTGCGCGACCCGGGCCCTGGCGACGAGCTGTTTGACCTGCGAGTCGGCGATCACCGGCGGTTCCTGCACGCATTCGTTGGATACGTTAGCCATGATGGTTCCTTCGGGAAAATCGAATAAGCAACCCCGATCTTATATCGATCACGGCGTGGTTTGGCGACTGACGACGACGAACCGTGTCGGCGGCTCTCGACGCCGCCAGAGCGCGCGGCCGGAGGTGACCCACATGCCCTCCCGCTCGTAGTCGACCTGCAGCGGGATCCCCGCGCCGGCGAGTTCATACAGAAACTGGCGGGTCGTGACGGCGTAGGCGGGCGTCGGGCCGGCAAAAAAGGTGCGGGCCTCCTCGATGCCGTCCATGTGCGACGTGTGGTGGTCGACGTAGAACCGGAAGGCGTTGCTCCAGCGGTTGAGCCGATACGTCCCGACGCGCACGTCCGGCCCGGCGTGTTCGTTCACCCACCGCGCGACGTCCGGCACCACTTTCTGGCGCTCGAGCGCCGGCAGCACCCAGACGATGACGGCCGCGTAGGTGGCGACCATGGCCGTGAGCGTCACCCACGGCGTCCGCGGAAGCTGCCGCCTGCCGAAGCTGATGCGTGAGGTGACGAATATGCCCGCCGCGAGCATCAGGAGCGGGGCGGCGATCGCGGCGTTCGGCAGGTCGAGCCTCGCGATCATGAAGTAGCCGCCGCCGGCGCCGGCCAGGACGAGAATCGGTCCGATCGTGTTCGCGCCGAGCCGTGAACCCTGAACCGTGACCTCTGAACGACGCGTTCGAACGGCCGCCCACGCTCGCGCGCAAATCAGGCAGAGCGCCGGCGCGGCGGGAAAGACGTAGTGATCGAGCTTGAAGCGCGACGCCGTGAAGAACGCGACGATGGCGATCGTCCAGCACCACAGAAGCGTGTCGACGTTGTCCAGCGTCCGCAGGCGATACGCGCGCACGTCGTCCCAGAGCTTGCCGATCGCAAGACCCGTCCACGGCAGCAGGCCCGCGGCGAGCACGCGAAAGTAGAACAGGGGATCGAACTTCGTGTTGAAGCGGTTCGCCGCGAAGAGGGACACGTTCTCGTTCAGCAGATACCCGTCGATGAACGCGCCGCGGAAGCGCAGCCACATGTAGACGAACCACGGCAGCGCGAGCGCGACGACGAGCGGCAGGCCCCAGACAAACCGGAGCGCGAGCAGCCGGCGGCGAAGATCAACGGAGGCAAGGAGTGCAAGCCCGAACGCCAGGCCGCACAGCGCAAACGACAGCGGTCCTTTCGTGACGACCGAAAGCGCAATCAGGAGATACCCCGGCCACTGAAGCGCGGGACGATCTTTCAGCGCGGCGACGGCGAGGAGCGACACGCCGCCGAACAGGAACGCCGTGAAGATCATGTCGAGGATCGCGTACCGCGCGAGCGCGAAGACGGGCGGGCTCGCCGCCAGGAGCAGCGCCGCCGTGAAGCCGATCTCGAACGATATCAATGCCGTGCCGAGCCATGCCGTGATCGCGACCAGCGCGACGGCGGCGATCGCCGGCGCGAGCCGCGCGCCGGTCTCGTTCTGCCCGGCGATCGTCATGCCCGCGGCCTGGAACCAGTAGAAGAGGATCGGCTTGTCGAAGAACGGCTGCTCGTTGTAATACGGAGCGAGCCAGTCGCCCGTGCGGACCATCTCGCGCGAGGTTTCGGCGTAGATGGCTTCGTCGGGGTCCCAGAAGCTCGCGGCGCCGAGCTGCCAGAAC
The DNA here is from genome assembly GCA_035571855.1 of Vicinamibacterales bacterium. Taxonomy (GTDB): domain Bacteria; phylum Acidobacteriota; class Vicinamibacteria; order Vicinamibacterales; family CAVVIG01; genus DATNBT01. The sequence goes on along the minus strand of DATNBT010000341.1, from coordinate 4,944 downwards.
AAGACGACGAAGAGCAGCGCGGCGACGGCCGCGATACGGAGAATTTTCAATTTCGCGGTATCTTAACGCACACCGAAGAAGGAGGAAGAAGATGTCCGCGACCCAAGCAATGATTGCCGAGCTCGAACAGGAACTCGCGACGACGCGCCGCGTGCTCGAGCGCGTCCCGAGCGATAAGCTGGCCTGGAAGCCGCACGAGAAGTCGATGTCGCTCGGCAAGCTGGCGATGCACGTGGCCAGCATCCCGGGATACATCTCGAGCTGGGCGCTCGAGGACTCGTTCACGATGACCGGCGCCGGTTCGCCCGAAGCGAACTCGACGACGGAGATTCTCGCCACGCATGACGCCGGCGCGACGCAGGCGAAGACGAATCTGGGGAAGATCGGCGACGCCGGCCTCGGGAAGACGTGGTCGCTCAAGACGCCGGACGGCAAGGCCGTCATGTCGATGCCGAAGGCGGCGCTGCTCCGCAGCATCGCGCTCAACCACTACTACCATCACCGCGGACAGCTGTCGGTGTATCTCCGCCTGCTGAACATCCCGGTGCCGTCGATCTACGGGCCGAGCGCCGACGAAAACCCGATGCGCTAGGGCGTAGCGTCCGGCTTCAGCCGGGCCCTAACGTTCCAGATGGAAGGGGACGCTGGTGACGACCAGGTTCGGCCTGAACAGCAGCGCCCCCTTGATCAGCAGCGCGCTCTGGTTGTGCAGCAGGTGCTGCCACCACTTCGCCGGGACGAATTCCGGCAGGATGACGCTGATGTAGTCGTCGGGCCGCTCTTTCTCGACCGCGTCGATGTATTCGAGGAGCGGCTCCATCACCGACCGGTAGGGCGAGTCCAGCACGACGAGCTGCACGCGCCCGCCCCACTGAATCCAGTCCTTCCTGATCTGCTCCGTCGCGCGCGGATCGATGTCCACGTACACCGCCCGCACGTCGTCCGACAGCGTCTCCGCGTAGCGCAGCGCCTCGACGACCGCGCGCTGCATGCCGCCGATCGGCATGACGACGATGTTGTGCGCTTTCGAGTGGGGCTTGTAGCCGCGGAGCGTCAGCTGCGACGCGACGTGATCGTAGTGCTTGCGCGTCATCTTGAAGAGATAGACGATGAACGGAATCAGCAGCAGGACGATCCACGCGCCTTCGAGCGTCTTCGTCATCGCGACGATGATCAGCACGATGCCGGTGACAAACGCGCCGAACCCGTTGATCGCCGCGCTCGTCTTCCAGCCGCGCTCGCGCGTCTTGCGCCAGTGGATCACCATGCCGGCCTGCGACAGCGTGAACGAGACGAACACGCCGATCATGTAGAGGGGCAGCAGCGACTGCGTGTCGCCGCGGAACGCGACGATCAGGACCGCCGCGAACGCCGACAGCACGAGGATGCCGTTGCTGAACGCGAGCCGGTCGCCCTGGTTCATGAACTGCCGCGGCAGGTACCGGTCGCGCGCGACGATGGAGGCGAGCCGCGGGAAGTCCGCGTACGCCGTATTGGCCGCCAGCACGAGAATCATCATCGTCGCGGCCTGAATCACGTAGTAGATGATGTTGCGCCCGAAGATGGCGCGGCCGAGCTGCGAGACGCCGGATTCCGCGGCGCTCGGGATGACGCCGTAGGCGCGCGCGAGGACGGTGATGCCGATGAACATGCCGATGGCGATCGTCGCCATCGCCACGAGCGTCGCCGACGCGTTCTTCGACTCCGGCGGACGGAACGCCGGCACGCCGTTCGACACGGCTTCGACGCCGGTCATCGCGGTGCATCCGTTCGCAAACGCGGTGAGCAGAAGGAATGTCGTCAGCGTGCGCGTGCCGGCGTCCGCGGGGATCGGCACCTGCACGGGGACGATGCCGCCGGTGAGATAGCGGTAGAGGCCGCCGCCGAGCAGCACGACGACGCTGCAGATGAAGAAGTAGGTCGGCACCGCGAAGATGCGGCCCGACTCGCGGATGCCGCGAAGGTTGCCGACCATCAGAAGCGCCAGGGCGGCGAGGCACAGCTCGACGCGGAGGGCGTCGAGCCTCGGGAACGCGGACGTCACGGCCAGAACGCCGGCCGAGATGCTCACCGACACCGTCAGCGTGTAGTCGACGAGCAGCGACGCCGCCGCGATCAGCCCGGCGTTGTCGCCGATGTTCTCCTTCGCGACGATGTACGCGCCGCCGCCGGTCGGATACGCGTGGATCGTCTGGCGATACGAGAACGCGACGATCGCCAGCAGCGCGCCGATGACGAGGCTGATCGGGATCGCGTGGGAGAACGCGCTCAGTCCCGCGACGACGAGCGTCGAGAGAATGAAGTCGGTGGCGTAGGCGACCGACGAGAGCGCGTCCGAGGAGAGGACCGCAAGCCCCGTGACGCGCGAGAGGCGCTCGTGATGCGCCATGCTCGAGGGAATGGGCTTGCCGACGAGAAGACGCTTGAGAGAAAACGACTCTTCAGGCATGGTTCCGTGTGCGCCGACGGGGTTAGCTGACGGGCTCGGACTCGGACTGTCCTTCCAGCACACCGCGTGCCGGTTCGCCCCAACTGCTCGTGGGTCCCCCGTAATCCGTTCTTTAAGCGGATTTTTAGGCCAACGCGGATGGTATCATACCGGCCTTCCGCCAGCATGCTGACGTCGCGGCGTTTCGTGATCAGCGGACGCGTGCAGGGCGTCGGCTTCCGCTACTTCGTGCAGCGCGTCGCGGTGCGCGAGTCGATCCGCGGATGGGTTCGCAACCTCGACGACGGCCGCGTCGAGACCGCGGCGGCCGGAGACGGCGACGCGATGGAACGTTTCGAGCGCGCGCTGCGGCAGGGGCCGCCGGCCGCGCGCGTGGATCACGTGGAAGTCGACGAGACATTTCCGCTGTCCACGAAGGATCCGACGGCCGGCTTTCACATTCGATGACTATGGACTCACTCAAAAAGAAGATCCGCCACGTTCCCGACTTTCCGAAACCGGGCATCCTGTTCTACGACATCACGACGCTGCTGCGCGATGCCGACGGGTTCCGCACGGCGATCGACAGCCTCATCGCGCCGTTCAGGAACAGCCGCATCGATCTCGTCGTCGGCATGGAGAGCCGCGGCTTCATCTTCGGCTCCGTCGTCGCCGATCGTCTGGGCGCGGGCTTCGTTCCCGTGCGCAAGGTCGGCAAGCTGCCGCACAAGACGCGCCGGGCGACGTACGCGCTCGAGTACGGCACCGACTCGCTCGAGATTCACGACGACGCGGTGACGGAGGGACAGCGCGTGCTGATCGTCGACGACCTGCTCGCGACGGGCGGGACGGCGAAAGCGACGCTCGACCTCGTCAAAGGCTCGGGCGGCGTCGTGGTCGGCATTTCATTTCTCATCGAGCTGGTCGGGCTCGACGGGCGCAGCCGGCTGGTCGGCGAGAATGTTCACGCGGTCCTCAAGTACTAGCGGCCAGCCCGATCGCGAGATCGCCCTCGTCGCACTGTTCGGGCCGGCGATCGAGCGCGCGCGCGAAGATCCGCGCGTGCTGCTGACATGGGAGCCTCTGGCCAGGACGCTGCGCGCCAGATTCAGTGCCGAATTCGCGGCGCTCGACGCCGCTTCCGGCTCCACGTTTCCCTTCAGTAAAGAATTCATCGCGTCCGCGCACTCGCGCTGGACCGCGGACTGGCTGGCCTGGGAACAGGCGCACGACTCGACCTACAAGCTGAAGGCGATTCAGGCGCAGCACGGCCTGGGCGGCGACACGACGTCGGAGCTCGCGCGCGCGACGCTCGACGCCGTCGAACGCGAGAAGCTCGAGCTGTATCAGCGTCGATACGAAGACTACGTGAGAGTGGCGCGTTCGCTGCACGACCTGCAGTAAGCGGCGGTGACGAGATCGTGAAACCGGCGGCCGCATGGGCTTCGCCGGGTGTAGGATGTGATCGGATTTCTTCACACCACGAGAATCAGAGTGACACGCCGCGTCCTGATCGTCGACGACTACGAGCCGTGGCGGCAGCATCTCATCTCGTTGCTCCGTCTCACGTCGTCCGACTGGCAGGTCATCGGTGAAGCGGTGGACGGCGCCGACGGCGTGAGGAAAGCGCGGGCGCTGAAGCCGGACCTGATCCTGCTCGACATCGGCATGCCGCGCCTGAACGGCTTTGAAGCCGCGTCGGGCATCCTCGCCGGAAATCCCGACGCCGTCATTCTTTTTCTCAGCGAACACATGGAGCCGGACATCGTCAGCGCCGCGCTGGCGTGCGGCGCCGCCGGGTACGTCCTCAAGTCCGACGCCGCGTCCGACCTGCTGCCCGCGATGTCGGCGGCGTCGGCCGGCCGCCGCTTCGTCAGCGCCCGCCTCGCGCCGCCGCGCACGCCGCACTCGTGCGTGTTCTATTCGACCGAAGACGCGCTGCTCGACGACTGCGCGCAGTTTGCCGGCGACGCGTTGAAGGCGGACGCGACGCTGATCCTGCTCGCCGTCGCGTCCCACGTCGCACCGCTTCGCCGCCACATCGCGGCGCGCGGTGTCGACCTCGAGGCCGCGGCAGGCGACGGCCGGTTCCGGGTGCTCGACGTCGACGAGATGCTGTCGCGGTTCATGATCGGCGAGCAGCCGGACGCCGGGCGTTTCTGGGCCGCCGTCGGGCCGGTCGTCCGCGACGCGACCGCGTCGAGCCCCGCACATCGCGTCGCCGTGTGGGGCGAATGCGCGCCGACGCTGTGGAAGCGCGGCAATCATGACGCGGCCGTCCGCGTCGAGCAGCTGTGGGACGAACTGGTCGTGCGGCACGGTGTCGAGACGTTGTGCAGCTATGCCGCGCGTGACGTCGACCGGCATCATCCCGGCTACCAGCGGCTCTGCGATGCTCACACGGTCGTCCATTCGCGCTGATCGTCCGAGCGGCTCTGCTACACTACCGGTTTGCGACAGCCCCGGGCGCCCGTAGCTCAGCGGATAGAGCACCCGCCTCCTAAGCGGGGGGCCGC
>DATNBT010000340.1:0-2930 GCA_035571855.1 Vicinamibacterales bacterium | reverse complement strand
CACGTATCTCCGCCCCGGCGAGTGGCAGCTGGACGTCAGCTTCCGCGACTCGACGGCCGACAAGCACTACTCCCTCGACGCCTTTCAGGCACAGCGCACCGAACTCGGCACCAACGTCATCAACACGCAGAAGCAGACGCTCTTCTATCTGAGCCACGCCGTCACCGATCGCGTCAGCTTCTCGGTCGCGGTGCCGGTGGTCGTGGCGACGTGGGGCATTCCGCGCCCGCTGACGCCGCCGGGCGCGCGCGCGACCGAACACGGCCAGGGCCTCGGCGACATCTCCGCGATCGGCCGCTACTGGGTGTTCGATCCCGCGAAGCACGCGGATCGGAATGTCTCGGTCGGCCTCGGCTTCAAGGCGCCGAGCGGCAACCAGAATCAGTACGACGTCTACAACGACAACAACGGCCTCAACCCGACGAGCAAGCCGATCGATCAGTCGATTGAACCGGGCGACGGGGGCTGGGGCGCGCAGCTGGAAGTGCAGGGCTTCTCGCGCGTCGGGCGGACGTTCGTGTTCGGGTCGATCAACTACCTCGCCAATCCGAAGGACATCAACGACGCCCCGTCGGGCCGCGCCGCCGGTCTCTATCAGCGTGACTTCAACTCGGTGCCGGATCAGTACGTAATGCGCGTCGGCGTCGGCGCGCCGGTCTGGCGCAACATCGGCGCGTCGGTCGCGTTCCGCACGGAAGGCGTCCCGCGCTACGACGCGCTCGGCCGCAGCGACGGCTTCCGGCGTCCCGGCCAGGAGCGGTACATCGAGCCGGCGTTGACATACACGGTCGGACGCTCGACGCTGCAGTTCAACCTGCCGATCGGCGTCTATCGCTATCGCGCGCCCGATCCGTACACCGGCGCGAACGGCGACGCGACGTTCCCCGACTACGTCGCGCTGGCCAGCTACTCGTATCGCTTCGGCTCGGTCAGACACCAGGCGACGCCGACGATGCCGGCTCCGGGATCGCGGCAGGACGGTTAGAGGGCGGAGGTCGGAGGTCAGATAAAATACGCGCATGAAAAAAGCGCTGCTGACCTCTGCCATTCTTTCCATCGCCGTTATCGCGTCCGCGCAGTTCGGTTTCGATCCCGACAAAGTCATTTCCGGCGGCGGCATCTACGTTCAGGGCTGGACCGGGAAGATCGACGCCGGCTCGGTCCGCCAGGGCCGCAAGCTCGAAGACGCGAAGTTCGTGCAGGAAGGCAACGCGCTGCACGTCACCACGGGACCCGCGACGACGTTCTGGAATCCCGCGAACACGGCAAAGGGCGACTACACGATCAAGGCGACCTTCAACGAGCCGCGGTTCATGGAACTCAACAACCACCCGCACTCGTACGGCATCTTCATCGGCGGCAACGACATGGGCACCGACAGGATGTCGCTCGTCTACTGCGCGGCGTACGGCGACGGCAACGCGTTCATCCGCGGCTTCGGTCCCGCCGTCTTCAATCAGCTTCGCGCGCAGCCGTTTCCGTCGGTGCACAAGGCGGAAGCCGTCGGCAAGCCGGTGACGCAGGAGATCGCGTGGACGGTGAAGGGCGGGAAAGCGGAGTGCTCGATCAACGGCGCTGTCATCGCGAGCTACAACGCGGATCAGCTCGTGACGGCGGGCAAGCTCACGTCACTCGACGGCGTCTACGGCCTGCGCTTCACGCACAACGTCGAAGCGGTCGTGACGGGGTTCGGTAAATCGTAGTCTCCAGTCTCCGCGACTTTGACTTGGACTGGAGACTAGGAGTCCCACTCCGGTATCGCCGGCACGCGCATCCGCTCTACTTCCGGCAGGTCGATCCCGAAGTGTTCGGCGAGCAGTGTGCGAAGCTCGCGTCGATCGGCGAGCCGGCGCTGTTCGAAAACGCCATCGCGCGCGATGCGCACATCGCGATTCGCGACCGTCACGCGCGTGCCGTCGGGCGTCAGCGCCCGCAACAGCAGCATCGCCGTGAACCGCGACGTCGGATGCGTCGACGTGTAGTGGTTCGCCATCACGAAATCGATCTGCGGCTCGGGCTCGAGCGTCGAGATCCAGAGCGGCGCCCAGGATCCGTCGATCTGCGCCTCGAGGGTCCACTCGCGGCCGTTCAGCAGGAAGCGATACGCGTCGCGGCCGTCGCGGAAGACAGCGTCGGCTGCGAGCGGCATCGGCACCAGCGGACCGAAGCCGCCGTAGCCGGGGTCGAGGACGTACGTCGTGCCGTCGAGCGCGACGGTCAGAAACATGTGCGTGCGCGCCGCCTCGGCCCGCGGACGGTTGTAGACGACGCGCGCGGCGTGCGCGACGGGCGCGAAGCCGATGTGCGCAAGCGCGGCGGCGAGCAGCGTGGACTGCTCGTAGCAGTAGCCGCCGCGGCGCGCGACGACGAGCTTGTCGTAAATGCTGTCGAGATCGATCTTGACCGGCCGCCCGAGCAGGACGTCGAGGTTCTCCCAGTGAACGGCGGACATGTGCGCGCGCAGAACCCCGGCGAGCGTGTCGAACGCCGGCGTCCGCGCGCCCGACCAGCCGATGCGCGCGAAGTAGCCGTCAGCGCTGAACGCCACTGACCTGGCGCTGCACCAGCTCGATCTTCGCGCCCCAGGGATCCTCGACGAACGAGTACCGCACGGGGCCGTTGGCGAGCTGCAGGTTGGTGACGCCCTGCAGGACTTTGATGCCGGCGAGGTCGGCGAGGATCTTGTCGAGATCCGTGACGCGCCAGCCGACGTGATCGAGCGCGCGGCCGACGCTCGGCGCCGGCGCGGTCGCCGACTTCTCGACCATCACGAGCATGTCGCCGTACTTCAGCGCGTCCTCGTTCCTGAATGTCGTCTTCTCGCCGCCGAAGCGCTGCCGATACCAGGCCAGCGTCGCCGCCGGGTCGGTCGAGCGCAGATGGACGTGATGGAAGCCGCGGCGCTGCGGGTCGTTGAGGATCTCGATGCG